>JANYFF010000574.1 GCA_025362825.1 Polaromonas sp.
TAGAACTTGATACCTTGCAAATAGCCCAATCTCTTCGAAGATTTCCTCATCCGTCTCTGGGTCGTTACCGATAGATCGACCCAATACAGACGGAAATGCTTTTTCGACGTCGGCAATAGCAGCTGATAGTAAATCGCCTACCAGCTGCGTGCGGGACTTGGTGGGGTACATGCCTTCAAGAGCGGCAAGTTTTGCGGCAACATGCACCGGTAAACGAAAAGAGAACTGCTTGGCGGTTAGCCGAGAGTTGTCTGCTGCAGACCAGACGGTAACAAGATCAGATGCTTTCATAAACACTCGTAAAGTTTTTCAAGTGTCTTTTATATTTTAATAAATGTCAAATAACATTTATAAGGGTGTTGCCTTTTGGCAGCATCCGCGGACAGCATCCCCCTTGCGGGGGCCCCCTGACCTCGGATGCTGTCTTCGGCTTAGCAAATACCTAGTGACGATTTGTAACCGGCCCGGTAGGATCTGTGTTTTGTATTTATAGCCCCCCGTGTTACTCAAACGGGGGGCAAAGTGTCCGAGAAATTGATTGCGGGTCCGTGCAGTCAATGTGGCGTTGCGCTAGACAAACCTGAGATCACCATGTCAATCAAAACTGTGCTCGTGTATAGCTTTGAAATTTACAACATTACGACGGATCAAAATGAAAAGTCGCTGCGAAAGGCGACGGCTGAAGCGATCGCGATCA
Source organism: Polaromonas sp. (assembly GCA_025362825.1). Lineage (GTDB taxonomy): Bacteria > Pseudomonadota > Gammaproteobacteria > Burkholderiales > Burkholderiaceae_C > Polaromonas. The sequence continues at coordinate 698 of JANYFF010000574.1, forward strand.
AGAATGGAACTCTTATGCAAGATACGGAGGAAGAGGTTGACGATACCGCTCTGGACGATAACGGATTTGTAATTTAAACGTTAGTAGTGCCCTAGCCTTTTTTTTGTTCTGGCTGGCCTAACCAGTGAGCTTAAATGATGGAAAAATCAAATGAGCAGTACGCACACCTTGAAGCACGCCTCGTAGTTATGGAAGCTGTTTGCAGAGTGATCGCATGTCAACCAGGCATCAAAAGCGAGGTCGCTAGTCGATTAAGGCAAATCATTTCAACGTGCGGCGAGGCTAATAAAAATAATCCCGACCCCAACCCAGCTTGGCCTTTTGAAGAGCACTATCTGAGACGATTTCTAGCTGACTTGGACTAAGAAATCACACACTACACAAAAGACGCCAGACATCACGCCGCATAAAAACAGTTAATAGAAGTGGATAGCTACCTCCAATTCCCAGTTCTCAGAATTGACTGGTGCGGGGAGCCAAATAAAGAAACGATCCAAGCGCTTGGGCCAAAAGCCTGAGCGCTTTTTTCGTGATCATCCGTTTTGATGGATGGTATGTGGCTTGTGCCAAACTAAAATAAGAGCCATTGCAGGAAAACAGGAAAAAGAAGATGTTTGATACAAGCGGTCAGTGGGTTCATATCGAAACGTTCGATGATTTTGACAATGGGCTGTCAGATTTGATTGACCTTTGGTCTAGTCCATCGCCGTCGGCAACCAAAGCCCTGAAAGATTCGGCGCTGGCGCATTTCAAGGAAGACCTGGGAGCTGCCACGCTTAAATGGATCGACAACAAAGCGAAGTCTAAAAAATACGCGTCTATTGTCGGAGAGCTGGCAGAGTTCGAAGCAGTGCTGCTTGAAAGCTCGGCCCCTGCGTCCGGCGACGATGCTGCCCCCAGCAAATAAAAACGACTAATGTCTTTTGGGGGTTAAAAAAATCCAGGTGAGGACTTTAAGCATCGGATGCACCGGCGTCCGGTGCTTTTTAATTGCACCACCACACTGCAGCTAGCATGGGCAACATGAAAAACCAGCCTTTCAATTTTCGCTACCCCCGCGTTCTCAGCATTGCTGGCTCCGACAGCGGCGGCGGCGCTGGCATTCAGGCTGACCTCAAAACATTCTCTGCGCTGGGCTGCTACGGCATGACGGCCATCACGGCGCTAACGGCGCAAAACACCATCGGCGTGCGGTCCATTCATGGCGTGCCGCCGCAGATGTTGCGTGATCAGATTGATGCTGTGGTTGAGGACATTGGCGTGGACGCGGTAAAGGTCGGCATGCTGCATGCGCCGGAGATTGTTCAGACGGTTGCTTCGGCAATTGACCGCCACAAGCTGGTCAATGTGGTGCTGGACCCGGTTATGGTGGCTACCAGTGGCGCGGTGCTGATAGACAACCCTGCCATCGCTGCGCTGGTGCGCGAGCTGTTTGGGCGGGCTGCATTGGTGACGCCCAACCTTGACGAGGCTTCATTGCTGGTGGGGCGCACGCTGGCGAGTGAACAGGACATGCAGACCGCAGCGCGGGAGTTGCTGGATAAGGGCGCACGGGCCGTGCTGCTCAAGGGCGGGCACCTGGCCGGTGATGTGGTCAGTGATTTGCTGATGCTGCCGGATGCGCCGCCGTACTGGTTGCGCGCACCGCGCATTCACACGGCCAACACCCACGGTACCGGATGCACGCTGTCGTCTGCGATTGCCGCGCAGCTGGCGCTGGGCGCTACGCTGCTGGAGGCTGTTGAAGCGGCACGCCTGTTTGTGCGCGCTGCGCTTGTGGCCGGAGCTGCGGTGCATACAGGGCAGGGCGGCGGGCCGCTGAACCATGGTTTCGCGCCTCAGCCAATGCGTTTGCTTTCGCTCAAGCCGTGAATGTGAGGGATGTGAGCTTGATGCGAGGGCTTCGCTGATCCGGCATTACGCCGTTCGCAGCTGTAGCGGCTGATTCCGCGTGAAGCGTGCCAGTACAAACGTTAGTGCCAGCGTGGGCAGGGCTGCGCCCCAGTCGGGCGCGAGTTGGGCACAGAGGTGGTAGCAGGCAATGCCGGCGAACCAGATGGTGACGCCGCTGTAGTTCACTTTCTGCGCCGTCACCAGGGCAGGTATGTCGTGGCGACCGCCAAGCCTGGCCAGAATCACGCCGTAGAGCGGCACAAACACTGAGCTGAGCATCAACAAAAAAGGCTCCAGGCTGTGCATGGGCAGCACCAGCGCCAGGGCGGTGCACAGGATGGCCATGGCGATGCCCCAGCGGCGCACGCTCCAGCGTGGCTTCAGGCTATGGCCTGCGACGGAGCCGGCGTAAATATCACCATAGGCGTTGTCCACCTCGTCGATCAGGATCAGGCCCAGGGCCAGCAGCCCGCCTTGTGCCAGCAGCAATGCAGCGACCAGGTCGGTGCCGGGCGTGGTGATGGCTACCAGCACACCCAGCGCGTAGCACCAGATATTGGCGACCGCATAGCCCAGCCAGGTGCCGCGCAGGGCGCTGTTGCCGTTTTTGCCGTGGCGCGCAAAGTCGGCCACCAGCGGCAGCCACGACACCGGCATGGCAATCACCAGGTCCAGCGCCGACAGCGTGCTCATGCCGCCTGCACCTGGGCGATTCCACAGCTCGGCAAAGCCCTGAGCACCGGCTTTTGACAGGAACTGCCAGCTAAGCCAGAGCAGCGAGGCCAGGACCAGCGGCAGACCGTAGCGGCTGATGAACTTGCGCACCAGTTTCACCATTGAGCCGGACATCAGCGCAATCAGCACCGCACCCCATAGCAGGGTCGCCAGCAGCGGCCAGAGGGCGCCTGCAAAGCCGCCGCCCTGGCGGGCAATCGCAACGGTGCCGTCACGCATCACCACCAGCTCAAACGTTGTCCAGCCGACCAGTTGCACCACGTTGAGCAGCACCGGCAGGCGCGCAAAACTGCTGCCGTAGGTTGCGTGCATCAGCCCGGCGCTCGACAGCCCGCTGTCGCAACCGAGCTTGGCCGTCCAGGCCAGCAGGCCTGCTCCGAGGATAGAGCCGGCCACGATGACCGCGACGGCGGCTTTCGCACCCAAAGCCGGCACCAGATAGGCGCCAATCTGCATCACCAGCAGGCCAACGCCCAAGCTGAGCCAGAGGGCTGCGTGCTCGTAAAAGCCGAATGAACGCTCGGCTGCCGGCAGCGGCGCCAGCGCGGTATTGGTATCGAATGCGTTGTTGGCCGTCGTATCGGGCTTGGTGGACATCAGTCGTTCCCTTCCTGGATTTTTGTTTTTAGAGTGTGCTTGCTATAAAAAGTATAGCTATAGGTGACCATTTTACGAGGGCAGCAGGCACTTTTTAGAGGTAAATAGGGCTTTGGGGGCTTGGCAGGCGGCAAATTTGAACATTTTTGACACTTGGTTTGCCATTTTATGCATCAAAAAGGCCCGCTCCCACCGTAAAACGGGCGTGTACAGCTATGAATACCATAGCATCGGCTAGCAGATCACGCGTCTGGCGCGGCGTGGTTCTGGCCTTCCACACCCAGCAACTTGTGCAGGCGCGGGCTGGTGGTGGTGTACTGCAGCATGACTTTGCGGTCGGGAAAAACAATGGCCGCGGCGGCAAATGCGGCCAGTGCACTTTCATGGAAGCCGCTCAGGATCAGTTTTTTCTTGCCGGGGTAGGTATTGATGTCGCCGACTGCGAAGATGCCCTCCACACTCGTCGAGAACTTTTCGGTATCGACCAGCACCTGCTTGCGTTCTATATCCACACCCCAGCTGGCGATTGGCCCCAGCTTGGGCGACAGTCCCAGGAAAACCAGCATGGCATCCAGCCGCACGGTATCAGTCTCGCCGTCGCTGTCGGTGACCAGTGCGGCAGTGAGCTGGTCGCTCTTTTGCTCGTTTTTGGCCTCGTAACCCGTCACTTGGCCAGCCATGAAACGCAGCGCTTTGGCGTCGCGCAGCGACTTGATGTTGGCCAGCAGCTCAGGCGCGGCCTGCAGCACATCGCGCCGGTGCAGCAGGGTGACGTTTTTGGCCTTGTCTGGGCCGTCGCTGGCGAAATGGCTGGCCCAGTGCAGGGCTGCGTCTTCGCCGCCAACGATGAGGAGATTCTTGCCGGCAAAGTCCGACGGCGTACTGACGCCATAAAACAGGCTGGTGTTGTCAAACTTTTCAAGACCGTCAATGCGCAGCAGCTTGGGCTG
>JANYFF010000212.1 GCA_025362825.1 Polaromonas sp.
CGGCGGAGCCGACTCCAGCATCAACAGCGACAAGACCCGGTTCCCATCGGTGTAGGTGTGTTTCAACTCACGCAACCGAATGTCAGCGTCCTCACTTGAACACCACGCGCTGGCAGGCATGTCGATGCCATCCCATTCCTGTTCGATTTCGTTGTCAGCGGCCAAGGTTCCGGCAAGTGGCTCCTGCGGATCGTCGGTTTTATGGAGGCGCACTCGGGTCTTTCTTGCATCGCTGCTAGGCCACTGGTACTTCAAGAAGCCATGGTCCCAATACACAAGTATTGCGCGCTGCTCGGTAAACTTGATCAGGCGGATGCACATGGCCTCCAGCGACACGCCGAACTCTTTGGCCAGTTCGCCGAGCAGGTGAATGTCGATGCGCTTGCCGTCGATTCGGTCCCGCAGCATATTGCCGGGCATCAGCAGATTGCTCGCAAAGTCGTCGGCCTCACGCTCGATTTTCTTGAGCGTGTCGATGCCGCTGTACACGCTTTCTTTGTCGCAGTTGAACGTTGCCTGTGCGGTGCGGTGCAGAACGAAATGCCCCAATTCGTGGGCGACGGTGAACCGCTTGCGTTCAGCGCGGGCCTTCGGGTTCACGAAGATGCCCCACTCGGATTCATTGTGGGGGTTGCGCACCAACGCGCCCTCACTGGAGCCCCAAGTCAGGTCGGCGGGTTCCTTGATGACCGCTCCACGACCAAAGGGAGTGTCGGGCAACATCTGACGCACCAGCGCCAGATTGATCGGCAACTTCAGACAACCCATGGCTTCCAGCCACGTGAGAATCTTGGCGGCGGCCTTGAAACTGTTTAACGGTGCCGCGTCGCTCAAGTGCCCTCCGTGTCGGTGCCCTTGTTGCCAAACATCAGCTTCATGGCTTCCCGGTAGCGTTTCTTCTCTTCCTCGCTCATACCAGCGTATTCGCGGAAGAAGGCGACATCGGTGCCGCTGGCATCGGTGACCGAACCGATGGGCTCGCCCAAAAGATCTTCAACGGTCACACCGAGCAGCTTGCCGATGGCGTTCAACCGCTCCGCTGTCGGACGCTGGCCTTCGCGCATCTCCAATTCCCAGACATAGGCTTTGCTGCAGCCGACAGCGTCGGCCACTTGTTGGAGCGTCAGGCCCTTGGCCTCACGCAATTGACGTAGACGTATTCCGATGGGTGATGGCATGTGTGTTGACGACCTCAAAAATAGCCTAAAAGTATAGCAGAAAGAGCCAATTCAATGAATAAGTGCCATGTTGATTGACAAGAGGCAATGAGAGCGTAGAATCGTATTTGTATCGTTTTACCTTACTTTTTACGATACATGACTTTTTTATCGTAACCAGTCGCCGACGGTAGCACCGCATGCAATCCGGTCCCCAGTCCAACGACGACATCCTGAAAGGACCGAGTATGAAACTGACCTACGCTGATGCGCTGCTCCACCTCCCGGCTGACGCGATGCTGCGCAGCTACCTCACCCAGCAGGGGATGGTGTTTGCGCCAGACTTTGACTGGACCGACGATCTGGCCACGCTGAACCGGCTGATCGCTGCGATTCAAACCTACCCCGACAGCGCCGTGCGGGACAAGGTCGTTGCTGGGTTGAACATGGGGATGCAGCTTGCCCACCCGGCTGGCAAGCAGGCCATGTTTCAGGCCGCTGCCGTGAACAGCGCCGCGTTGGTCAATCTGATTGCATGCCAAGGTGATGAGCATCGGTCGTTCTGGCTGTACGTCCATCACCCCGACCTGTTCGAACACGCGGCCGCCATGGAGTTCATGGACAGCCACACCCAGCAGGCGCAACAGTACGATCTCGGAAACAAAGCCAAAGTGCGCCGCGACGCACCTGCCATAGCTGCGTTCATTGACGCCATCAAAGCGTTCTACCAACGGGAGTTCGGCTGCGGCGATGTCTGCATCGCCCACCTGCTGGACCGCCCCAGGGGGACCCAACTGGTCACCGTACACGTCAAGGATTTACCGGTCACGCTTCTGGAATTTGAAGGCAGCGCATTGCAGCGCCGCGTTGGTAGCCCCAACATCCACATCACTCTGGAATACCTGGACACCACCGGCGTGATCCGCACCCTCATTGGTGGCGGGGCCAAGTTCCACGAGATGTTGGTCAAGGCATTTGCTCGCCACATGCTTGGTGTTGATGTGGCCGCCCAGCGGATCAAGCCGCCAACGCTGGATCTGGCAACCCTCAAGCTGGGTTTTCAGGTGCCACAGGCAACAGCAGATGGCTTTGTTGCTCTCCAGGTCAAATCAATCACGCTGATGAACAAGGACAACGATCTCAAAGCCGTTTTTACTGCGATGGCCAGCAGCGATCATGCATGTGTGACGGAACTCATCGCCCAGGAGTTCAAGAACGACAATCCACTCGCGCGCCAGTGGCTGGTAACGGCAGCCAGCATCAATCTTTACTACGCACCTCCACCCGGCAAGCAGCGCAGTCCAGTCGTGACCGTTGAGGTGACGCGGCGCGGACGCCTGAACCTGCACAAGTACGACGAGAAGTTGCGCGCGCAGTTGGAAGGCTATCTAGTACAAGTCGGCGTCTTGCAAGAAAAGCAAACCCTGTCAGCGCAGGCTGATGTAACCGGCGAGCGGTCTGACCTGATTGACGAGCGCGAAATTGAGCAAGGTCGCTAATGCCTCCTGCTGGGCGCTGGCCTGTAGGCTCTTTGGTGACGAAGGGCCAGCGTTTGAATCTGCGCTGTCGGATGCCGAGCGTGGTTTGTTGGCCGCGTTGGGCGACATCCGCGCAGTGAAGCCGCACAAAGTCGACCTGCAATACGTACTGTGCCCGTACTGCCAATTGCATCGTGGCCAGGTGATTCAGTCACCCGACGGTCTGGCGTGCCAATGTCTGGACTGCGGTGTGGTGCCGGTTGACGAGGTCGACCGACGCGCATGGATGTTCGATCACGAGTGGTTGATCCGCAAACTGCGCGCAGCGCTGAACATTCCCTCGCAACAAGGCGTCGTGCCGATGACCAGCAACATGTGGCAGATCGGCGCACATCAACACAGACCGGTGTTCTTGGCCTGCAGTCTTGATCTGGTGTTGCGAAGGCCTTCTCTGCAAGGGCGAGCGCGCGGCAAGGCTATACCCTGGTTGATCACGCCCAAGCCCCTGCGCGACATTGAAGATGATCCACTGGCTGGTGCAGCCACCTGGCTGCCCATGGAGGAGCGTTTCACGCTGTACGGCGGCAGCCTCAGCTTCATCGCACCCGGTGTGGTCGTAGATGACGCGGCACCGGATGCAACCGAAGCGGTCAACGGTCCGTTCTCTGCCGATTTCCGCTGGGTGCATTTGCTTGGAGAAACCCAACCGATCGCGTTATCGCCCATGCAAGCGGCCGTATTCACGGTGCTGTGGAATTTCGGTGGTCAGCCACAGGAGGCCCACATCGTCATGTCGCGTGCAGGCTCCAAGAGCGACAAGCCGAGCGACGTATTCAAGGTGAAGTCGGAAAACCAAGGCAATCCCAAGTACGAGGGGCCGCACCGTGCTTATGGGTTGTTGGTGAAGACCACGAAGAATCCGGGCACTTACGCCATGCCGTGCACCGCG
>JANYFF010000591.1 GCA_025362825.1 Polaromonas sp.
AAAGGCAGCTTGTCAATAATGACCAGTTGAAGCGCCTCACCGGGTACATCAATGCCCTCCCAAAATGAGGCGGACGCTACCAACACACAGGCACGCTGGCCGTCTGCGTTGCCCTGGCGAAAGCGCTGTATCAACACACGCTTGGGCATGGCGCCCTGAACCAGCACTTCCATTTCAGCGGAAGTCTCAAAAGCCTGCTGCAGGGCGTCCCCGATGATTCTCACGGCTTTGAGGGTAGTAGTCAGCACCATGGTCCGGCCACCCAGCTGGTTTGCCCAGCGGATGGCGGACTCAGCAACCTTCAAGGCATGAGCGGGCTCCGAAGGCTTCGGAAAATCACGCGGCACGTAAAGCGCTGCCTGGCGAGCGTAGTCAAAAGGACTGCCCACCCGCAATATTCTTGCACTTTCAAGACCACAAGGTTGTGTAAACCAGCTGAGTTGCTCGTCGTCGCCAAGTGTTGCCGACGTAAATATCCATGTTTTCGCAGATTCTCCCGAGGCGCCCAACACTCTGGTTTTTACCGCTTCGGCAATATTCAGCGGCGACTCGACAAGGCGCAACTGCGTGCCGACATCCACCCAGCGTACGCACCCCGGTGCGCAGGCCGCAGCAAAGCTTTCCGCCTTTTCTGCGAGGATTGCTGCCCGCTCCTCAAGACGCCCGAAATCGGGTGCGAGCTCGCTGACCGTATCCAATGCACCAATGACCTGCACCAGGCTTGAATGCACCGCACCCAATGCTGCGTTCCACGCCACCGCGTCAATGGTCTCAGGTGAGACTTCAGTCCACCGCAGTTTGGTGCCTGGATAATTGTGGCCTGCGCACAGTCGCATTTCCCTGGCGGCATGCTCGCAGTTGCCCGCCAGCAATTGCCAGTCCGCCAGACCCCGTGCGAGCTGCAAACCTGCGCCCAGCAAGTCGCGGCAGAAATCAAGCAACTGCCCGGTCGTCAAATTTTTGCCCAGGAACTGCACGCCGGTCTCGTTCAGCTGGTGCGCCTCATCAAAAATTGCAATACGTACCGTGGGTAACAACTCTGCAACGCCCGACTCCCTGACAGCCAGGTCAGCGAAAAAAAGATGGTGATTGATGACCACAACATCGGCCGCCATGGCTTCCCGGCGCGCCAGGTTCACATGGCAGGCCCGGAACTGCGGGCATTGCGCTCCCAGGCAGTTTTCGCGTGTGGATGTGACCAGCGGGATAAGGGGCGAGCGTTCGTCCAGGCCGGGCATCTCGGCCAGATCGCCAAATTTTGTAACTTGAGCCCACTCCTCAATCTTCGCCAGCGAGCGGGCCATTATCCGGTCACTGACATTGCTGTCCTGCCGGGCAAGCGTCAGGCGATGTAAGCACAGGTAGCTCGCACGCCCTTTGAGCAATGCGGTGCGTACCGGAACACCAAGCGCCTCGACCAGGCGCGGCAGGTCGCGTCCAAAAAGCTGGTCCTGCAAGGCCTTGGTAGCGGTCGAAACCAACACGCGTTCACCGCTCAACAGTGCCGGCACCAGATAGGAAAAAGTCTTGCCAACGCCAGTGCTGGCTTCTACAACAAGAACTTCAGGGTTTTCAATCGCCCGTGCCACGGCGAGAGCCATTTCGGTCTGCCCGCTGCGCGCGACAAACTGGTCGGCAGCGCGGGACAGCACGCCGTGAGGCGCAAAAGCCTCCTGGACTTCAAGCTCCAGATTCATCAGGCTGGCTCAGGCGGTTCAAGCGAAAATTCGATCCTGGACATCTGGTCCCGGAGAAGCAATCTACGCTTTTTCAGGCGCCGGAGCAACAACTCGTCAATCGGCGTAGCATGCGCCGTGAGATCGACCAGCGCATTGAGGTCGGCGTGTTCGATTTTCAGTTCGATCAAGAGCCGCTTCGGAGAGTGTAAATTTAAGTCCAAGGTATTTTTGTCAGGGCGCCGCTTGCTCTGATAATACGAGGATTAGGGAGATAAATCGAGTCTTAATGGCCCGACAAATTGCAAGATGTCAAAAGGTTATCGAATCACAGCGTCTACCGGTATCCACAAGGGAGACCGGGACTACCAGCAAGACCAGGTCAACCTGATCAGCCACCAGCGGGTCGCGGGTTGCATTCTCGGCATCGTGGCAGACGGCATGGGCGGCCGCAGCGGTGGCCGAAAGGCGTCAGATCAGGTCATGATGACCGCCAAGCAGCTTTTTGAACGCTATTCCCCTGACACCGACGATGCGCGCGCGCTGCTCAAACAGGTCATTGAAGAAGCGCATATCGTGATCAAACTCACGGCGATCTCTGCCGAGCAGGAGCCGCACAGCACACTGGCCGCTTTCCTGATCAATCCGGCCGGTGACTGCCACTGGGTCCACACGGGCGATTCCCGCATTTACCATTTTCACGGCAGCAAGCTGGTGCATCGCACGACTGACCACTCCTACGTCCAGACGCTTGTGGACAAGGGTGAAATCACCGATGAAGAAGCCAACGTGCATCCGCAGTCGAATATTTTGATGGGTTGCCTTGGCACCGAAGACGCGCCGCCCATCAGCCACCATTTCATCCAGCAACTGCGGCCCGAGGACGTTTTGATCGCCTGTAGCGATGGCGTTTGGCACTACTTCAGCCCCAGTGAAATGGGCTCGGCCCTGTCCATGCTCTCCCCGAGGGAGGCCACTGAATTCCTGATCCAGAAAGCACGTTCGCGTGCGCGTGGGGGCGGCGACAACCTGTCGCTGGTTATTGTCAAGCTCGAACCGCTGGCCTGACCGCCTAGGGCGGCAGCGGCAAAGGCGCTGACGGCGGCTTGGTTTCGTTGAGCTTGTCGCGGGCATGCCGGGCCAGGCGTTCCTTGGCTTTTTCCTGGCGCTCGGTGAATTTCCTGACTTCTTCTGCCGACGACGCCTGCTTTCCAGCACGCCCACCAGCTTTTTCCTGACTGTTTTTTGCCCGGTTGGCTGCAGCGTCGCTGCTGGTTTTTTCGTTCGCCTGGGTCGTCGCCCGATCGGCATTTTTCTGCTTTTCGCGGTCCATCCTGGCCTGGAAGTCTTTCAGCGAGTCATTTCGGCGCACGGCAGCCTCCTGCTGTTTTTCCTGCGATGCCTTATCTTCTGTTTTGCGGATCTGCTCTGCCCCCCTGGCTTTGCGCTCCTGCGCGTCCAGCGAGACTTCCTGGCGCTTCAGGTCGGCAAGTGCTTCACGGCGCTTCGGCTTGATTTCATCGAGGCACTGGTTGACGAGGAATTTTTTATAGCAGGCGCTGTCTTCTGCCGCGAATTTCGCTTCCAACCGTGATCTTTCGCTGCTGATGCGGGCGCGCTCGCTATCGGCTGCAGCAGACGCAGATGCAGCCGCTCCGGCTGCGGCCGCAACCTGGGCGTAGGCTGTCAAACCG
>JANYFF010000592.1 GCA_025362825.1 Polaromonas sp.
TCGACTGCCTGCAGCGTCCGCATGCGGCCATAAACAGCCTGCTCCCGCAAAGGTAGCAGCGCCGGGCGAATTATTCGGCGCTATCTAATTTATAGCTTGCTGCGCCTGTTTTACTTGGGCTGCAGGCCTATTCGGTGCCAAAACTGCTCACCCGCAAGCTTTCGTCATTCCCGCGAAGGCGGGAATCCAGTTCAGGCGCTTGTCAGCGCGATTCAAGCCTTGCTGGATCTGCCAGAAGATCGAGATACGATTAACGCGTTGGAAAAACAGAAAACACATGGCTGCCAGCCACCTCCAGGAGGATTCGATGCCCAGCATATCGAGCAGCTTTGGCTGCTCTGGACATTGAGTTATGTCGCATGAATAATGATTGTCTGATCGCTGCTGGTTTGTTTGCTCTAGCTTCGACGGTAGCGGCCGCACCGCCGACGCCGAGTCATTGCGCACCGGACGAAGAAAACCTGTTCTCGTGTCGCATTGGTCGAAAAGTACTCTCATTCTGCGCGCCCAAGACAACCGATGACTTACATGTTCCGGCCTGGATCCAGTATCGCTTCGGTCGAATTGGCTCGACGGAGCTGGTCTTCCCGGCGACACAAACCTCTCCGATTGAGCATTTCCGGTTCACCACCGAAAACGGTGGCAGGTGGGTAGACAACACGGTCCAGTTTTCCATCAACGACCACACCTACACCGTTCACGCCTACGGAAACAGTAACATTCCAGAAGCCGAGGGTTCGGTCTTGGTCGTGAACCCGGACGGCACGCGCAAGCGGCTTGAATGCGCCGATCCAGGTGTGTATGCGGCCGCTGGTCTGTGGCGGTTCAAGCAGTTCCAGTTGCTTCCAGCGCTTAAAGATTTCGCAGAGTAGTGTCGATGCAACATAACAGGTTCGTCGAATGGATCTACAACGGCGGCCAGCGTGGTCGCCATTCTTCAATGCTGAGTGCGCCGTTGCGGCCCGTTCACGGCCGACGTTAGGTCTCACGAAGCTGCGGCATGGAACTCGAACTAGAAAAGCTAACCGTAGCCAGACGGCAATTGGCAACCGCCATTGAGTTATTGTTCTCGGGGCGCGACACGGTTTCGGTCTATTCGCTGGCTACCAATTCGTGGGAAGTTATTGACGTTTTGTGCCGACTCGCCGGAGTCGAAAGCTTCTCTGTTCAGGCCCGAGAGAACGTTCCGCAAGGCAAAGATTTGAAGCTCAACTACGTCAACTCGCCGTACCGAAACTTCTTCAAGCACGCGAATAGTGATCCGCAAGGCACGCTACCACCTCTTCCAGACTCACAGGTTGATGGTGTGGTGTTCATGGCAGTCGAGGACTACATTCGCCTCAATCAAAGATCGCCTACGCAGTTCCAAGTCTTTCAGCTTTGGTACATAGCGACGAACCCCTCGAGGCTCGATCCGACGGTCGCTGCTGAGGTTCTTGTCGGAGCGGACGAGATGTTTCCTGGAATCATTCGGATGTCCAGAGTCCACCAGCTCGCGGAAGGTGCTCGAATGCTCCAGCGGGCCGCAACCGACGCCGGCGTACTCGCTGATCCGCGCACCGAACCCGCGTTCGACTGAGGCTTACGGAGAGTCCGTGAAACCTAACAACTCCATCGAACGGACAAGCTTCAGCACGCTGCGCCGCCGCCGCTTGCCGCTCATGTCGAACGTTAGCGCTCAGTAATGCGACTTTTTTTTGCATCTTCGTGGCCCTTGCGGTTGTTGCATCGACCGCCTTCGCGGAAACCAACATTAACATTCCACCGCTCATCTTTGGCTTCTATCGCAAGGCTCACGAGTTCCGCATCAGCACCTCTTCGCCGTGCGAACACGATAAAGACAAGCGATGTCTCGCAAAGGTGTACGACGAAGTATCAATTACCAAGGCCAACAACAACGCCGCGGATGTTCATGTCCTTTCGTACGGTGGTTTCGGCCACAGTTGCGAGATTAACGGTAGAGGTATTTGGGACGGTCGCAGTCTATCGGTCGCCACCACACCCGAAGGCAGCACAGACAGCGCCTGCACATTGACTATACGATTTGACAAGGCAGGGATTTCGGAAGTGGAAGCAATCACTATGCAGGCGTGCCTAGGCTATTGCGGTGCTGGTGCTTCACCTGGCACTGACGGCCTGAAACGAGTCCGGCGTAAGCCATGAGCCCTTACTGGTCGGCCCACATGGACACACAGCAGCAGGTTGCCGCTGCGCGGTGCTTGCTGCGTGCCGGTGGCCTCCAACGGCAGCCTTATGTTCCGTCGCCCGACATCTGTTGCCTTGCTGCTGACATTTGCAGCGTGTTCGGCATCCGAGGAGTCTTACTGTGGCAGCTACAGCACTCAAGCCGGTGCTGGCTGCGCTAGCGCTTCTTGGTGGCTGATTTGCTACTGTTTTAGTAGCTGGTAACGCCCAATTTCCTCGGCCTGCAGGCCTGTTTGATGGGTGAAAACCTCTTGGCCTGCTGACTTCGCGGCTGTCTGTAGCTTAAGCGCCTGCCTCTACCGCAGCCGCAATGCAGGCCTGCAGCACGTCAGTGTTACCTATCTGGTTGGCCATCAGCAAAATCAAACAGGCATTGAGTGCCTCGGATTGTTCCCGGCTCAGGCCTTGATGCGCATCCAGCAGGCTTTCATAAAACGCGTCGGCGTCCTGAAAATTCGGTGCGGTGTTCATCAGTCGGCTCCGAGCGTGGAGGCAAAGGCTCTGAGCAGGGCGGCGTCAACGCGCCGGCCTGTGGCGGCGATATAGCTGTCGGGTCTGAGCAATGCCCAGCGCATGCCTGTAGCGCGGCAACTGGTCTTTAGTCGGGCATCCGGGTCGATCACGTGTTCGACGGCGCGGGCCCCACTATCAGTAGGGACGACCTGTACGCAGCGCACATCCGATGCTGCCGCCAGCCGTGCAAGGCGTTTGGCGTCGGCTTTTGACAATGTGCCAAACACCAGCAACAGCAATCTGCCAGTTGCCCACCTGAGCAGATCGCTCAATTCACCGGCGCTGCCGTCTGGCCATGCAAAGGCGACGTTTTGGGTGGCCTGGCCGCCACCAGCGCCGCACACGCCGGAGTGTGAATAGATGTTGGGCGTTGACATGCGCCCGGTATTGACCAGCTGCCTTGCAAAAAGGTGACGTTTAGCCAATGCGATGGCGGCAGAGCGGAACAGCCGCTCGGCGCCGTCTGCCGGCCTTAAAAAGCGCGCCGTACGGTTGGTGACCAGCACGTTGTGCTGCGCGGCTTCGTGGCGTTCAGCGTGGTAGCTTTGCAGCAACTGCGGCGCGGCGCGGCCCTGCACCACCGCGGCCAGCTTCCACGCCAGGTTGTCGGCATCCTGCACGCCGGAGTTGCCGCCGCGCGCGCCAAAGGGGCTGACCACATGCGCCGAATCACCGGCAAAAAACACCCGGCCGTGGCGCAGCTGGTCCAGGCATTCGCTGCGGTAGGCATAGGGCCCGACCCAGACGATCTCGCATTCATCGGCCGCCAGAGTCCGGCCGAATTGTGCATTCAGTCGCGCCATCACCACGTCTTCACGGCTGACTTCTTCGGGGTCGGCGTTGGGCGCCATCTGGTAGTCGATACGCCAGACGCCGTCGCCCATCAGGTGCTGCCACACCGCGCGCCCCTCGTTGAAAGGGGCTTCTATCCAGGTGTGGCGCTCGACCGGCGGCGGATTTTTGAAGCGCACGTCTGCAATGCACCAGCGGTCATCGCCTTTTTTGGCCGTGACCGATGCGCTGCACCAGGCCCGCAACGGGCTGCGCGAGCCGGTGCAGTCAATCACGTGCTCGGCTTCGAGTGTGTAGCTGCCGGCAGGTGTTTCGAGCTGTAGCGTGGCGATGTCGTCGTTTTGCTCAAGGCTGGTCAGCCGGTGGTTCCAGCGCAGGTCCACCAGGCCGGCAGATGCCGGTGCGCAGATCTGCTCGACCAGAAAGCCTTCAATGTAAAACTGCTGCAGGTTGATGAAGGGCGGTTGCTGGCTCAGCGAATGCGTTTGCTGCTGACGCAGGTCAAATGAATAGACTTCGTCGCGGCCCGCAAAGGTGCGGCCAATGCTCCACTGCACACCCTTGCTGGCGATGCGCTCGTAGATGCCCAGCCGCTTGAAAATCTCCAGCGTCTTTTGGGCATAGCAAATGCCGCGTGACGACGCACCCTTGACGCCCACCGTGTTGTCTTCATCCAGCAGCAGGGCCTTGACGCCGTACTGGGCCAGTGTACAGGCCAGCGTCAGCCCGGTGATGCCGCCACCCACAATCACGATGGCGTGGCGTCTGACTTCGCCAGTGGCGATTTCTGGCGGCTCCACAAACGGGTATTCGGGCAACACGTAGCCCGAGCCGGTGGAGAACTCGTAGCCGTTGGCAGGGGCAGCTTCTGTCCAGGTTTTTTCGGTGTCCAGCATGCGTTGAGGGCTCCAAAACGGGTTTCAGGTGTGTTTCAGGTATGTTTTATGGCCGCGGTCCAGGTACTTGCTGCTTCTTGTGCTACTAAATACATAGCAAATAAAAAATCACGGCTTGTCCGCCGCCCGGCCTTCAGCGCGGTCCCTGCGCCACCGCTGTTTGCGCGCCGTCCATTCAGCCAGTCGCGCATGGGCAGTCTTGCTATCACGGTGCATCTCGGATTCGTCGGCCAGCTGCACGGTCAACTCAAGACGCACGCCGTTGGGGTCAAAAAAGTAGATGCTCTTGATGATGTGGTGGTCGGTGATGCCCAGTACCTCGACACCGGCGGCTTCCAGCCGCGCCTTCATTGCCACCAGGTCGTCCATGCTGTCCACCCGGAAAGCAATGTGGTTCACCCACAGCGGCGTATTGGACGAGGGCAGGGCGGCCTCGTCGTCGCCGAGGTCAAAAAAAGCAATGAAAGAGCTGTCCCGCAGGCGAAAGAAAAAGTGCGTGTACGGACAGTATTCGCCGGTGCTGGGCACAAAGTCGCTCTGGATGACGTGGTACAGCGGCAGACCGAGGATGTCCTCGTAAAAATGCCGCGTCTCTTCGGCATCCCGGGCTCGGTAGGCGTAGTGGTGCAGCTGCTGGATGGCGGCGGGCGTTGGCAGGTCAGGCGTCAGCAGCGCAGCGATTGATGACTGTAAGGAAGAGGTCATGGTCAATCTCCTGGAGGCTGCTGTTTGGCTGCTGAGTGATTTAACTATTCATAATCAGTTTACCTTATCGTAATTATTTGCAAGCGCGATGGAGTGACCGGTGCGTGAGCGGCGGCTTGGCTCTGGGCGGTCATTTGCTATAAAGTTTATAGCACTATGTGAAGGTTTTCATTGGATTTGAGGGCCATGAGGCATCTAAAACCAGCAGAACCGTCCAGGTCAGAGGCATTGCAGCTAAGCCTGCAAAGTCCATTTGCATATCTCGGGTTTTGATGGCCAGTCTTTCTCCTCCAGACGGCGAAGGTGAAAGCTCAGGGTCATTTCATACGTCGTCGAGGCCTCTTCATGCTCGACCTTGCATTCAAGCCAGCCCTCCCCATCCCAGGCCTTAGCGTTCACTATTGCTGTTTCGGCTCCAAGCGAAATGCTTTCGGTCTGCAAAACTTCGCTCGCTTCTGAATTGGCAAACCGCATGGGTGCATGCAATGGCGGTGCCACGATGGCCCAGGCTTTAACCGCGTTTTTTGTGAATGTAATCGTCGCGGCGGCTGAGCAGTGATAGTCACTCGACAAAAAAACGACGTTGTCAATGTTGTTGGTCGCGATAAAAGACAACAGCCGCTTGCGATCAACAGGTGACATCTGCCATGTGTCTGCATCCCGTGATGGCAGCTCCCCGACGTGCTCTTTCAATCCAGGAGCTACGACTGAGCCAGACACGATGAATTTCGGCTGGCATCCCAACTTCTGCTGCTCCATAAGCCAATTTTCAAGCCAGCGCCATTGGCTTGGGTGCAGCATTTTCCGGTCAGGCACACGCTCACGCTGCGTGCGGGTGTCGAGAACGATAAAGGGCAGTCCGTTGTGGGTGTAGCTGTAGTTAAACCCCTTGATGGGTTCCGGTGGTGCAGTCAGGTCGGCAGGCGCTCCTGGTCCGTGTACATATTGGTAGGCGTTAAAAGTCTTGCATGCCGTTTCCGCAAGTAACGTGGCTTTATTGCCTGCAAGCGTCTGCTCCTGACTCCAGTCATTGTTGATCTCATGGTCGTCAATCACCATGTACAAAGGAATAGCTTGCGCCAGCTTGCGAAACCCGGCCGATGAGCCGAAGGCATTGCGGTAGCGCGTGACGAATTTTTCGACCGGCGATTCAGTGTCTATCAGTCCGGCGCGAGCGTCGGCATAAATCTGGTCACCCAGCATCAGCATGAAGCGCGGCTGCGCGTCTTTTGCTGCTGCGGCAGCCCTGAGCAATGAGGCGTCTGCCCTGTCAAATTCGAAACCAGTCAGGCCTGGATGACGGCAGGCGGCAGCAAAGAAGTTGATGCTGCAGCTCTCGTTTTCAACAACAGAGCGCCCGAGCGTGATGATGCGCTGGCTGCTATTTCGCAGCGTTCGGCGCTGGCGTGACAAGGTGTCAGGGCTGGCCATCCTCGCCAAGGTATTGCTTTGAGTTATGTCTAGCTCCATCGGCGAAATGAAATTGGCGCTGTTAAGTGCTTCTGAGGTGATCTGAAGCGGGATTTCCCGGCGAGCCGCCGAGATAGGTGCAGCGGGCTGGGCAGGCGGCACTGGCTGTACCACGACGGCTTCAACTGCTAGTTGCGCACTGGACGCCACCAAGTTGGATAGCCCCGGGCCATTAAGCATGGAGGCTTCAATTCCTATTTGGGCCTCAGCTGGGTCAGACACAATCGCCGCAGTGGTTGCAGGTAGGTCAACGTCGCGCATGTCCATGATCCTGGCGGACATCGGTTTAATCCAGTTAAGCGGTGTTAGAGCGGCCGCAGCCATAGCCCCTGGGCCTTTGCCTGTGGGCGGCTTCAGGTCTTCGCAAGTCATGGGCGTGCCCCAATGCTTTGGTAAATTTGTCGGGGGTGCGCCAGCAACCACCGGACCGCGGTAGCTGTGTATGCCAAACATCTGTAAGGTCATGCTCCCTAAACTTTCGTTCGGTACTTCAACGTCAGCGACTGCGTAGGTGATCTCGTCTGGGCGTTGCACTTTCCAGGCTTGCATGCTGATGGGCGTGTTATTGCCATAGGTCAACACGGTCAATGCTGCCACCGGCAGGTCTGAATGCCTGTCGGCCAGCTCTATCCAAATGCGGATTAGCGTTGTATCTTTGCCCGCAGGTCGTACCCAACCTACCAGCGGCCCTGTGCGAGGCAGGCCGGCGCGGCATCGGTTTGGTTTCAAAACCGGGGGCAACGCGCCCGCATTGAACGCTTGTTCAAAAAATTTGCAAATTATGGAAAACACTTTGACAGGTGCATCTTTGCCAAGAATCAAATCAACGTGCCCAAACTCTGGCAAAAGCTCATAGCGGTTCAGTGAGCCAGGATTTGCGTTGCCCAGAATGCGCTTTAGTTGCTGCTCGCTTCGATGAAATGATTCGGGGTCGAAGAGCGCGTTTTTACCGCCGTGCATCAACATCAAGGGCATCTGAAAGTTATCTCTTATGGCTTTGTCGTTGACGTAGACGTTCTGCCCGTCTGAATCAACCAGCCGCTCGTACTCCACGCATTTGGCACCTTGCAAGAACACCCCCAGGTTGCCGCGCCCAAAATATTCGTCAAGCTTTGCGTGGGTTTCGGGTAGCAGTTGGTCATGGTGATAAGAGCGGCTCATCAACCCTGTGATTCGCTTGCAGGTGGTTGTGTCATGCTGCGGCTTGCGCAAGTCGTCTTCGCCCGGGCAGCGCTGACCTGCCACTTCATGAAGGTAATGCGTGTCTGCTTCGTCGCTATAGGCATAGTGGGCGCTTGAAAAGGCTCGGTCCATCATGCTGTGAAGAAAATCTGCCTTGACAGTGCCTGCGGTAAATTCCAGAAAATCCAGCTTGAATACGCCAGACAGAAAAGATGCGAGCTGCAAGCGCATCTGTGCCGATGGCGAGCCAACCAAAAACGGATGGAAATCGGAAATCTGTACGCCAGCGAGTTTGTTGCTGCCGTCTTTGTGCTTTAGTAATCCGCTTAACAGTGACATGCTCAGTGCTGCAGATCCAACGCAACGGCTGTAGGCAAATAGCTGTGTTTTTTCGGGGTCTAAACTTTGTTCGCTACTGACCGTTTCAATTATTGTATTGATGGCGATTGGAATATCGAATTTGGCGATGTCATCGATATTTGAGTTGATGGCTGAAGCATCCAGCAATGGGCTGGCGCGGTATTCAAACAACCATACGTCCCAGCCAGCTTTGTGTAATGTCGTCGCTAGGCTGCCGCCCCTGGTTTCCAGCTCCTCTGCAACAAATGCTTTGGTAGAAAGCAGAAAGCCGTTGAGCAGGACGATGGTTTTGGCGCGGTACAAGTGGCCATCTTGGAATGCCGGAGCAGGATTTTTCGCCTTGTATCGCACCAGGCCAATACGAATTTCTTTTGGTTTTTTTCCAGTGATTTTTTCCTCTGTAAGCGGTACGTCCAGCCGGTATATTGTCGCTTCTGTTGTCTTGCCGTCTTCGCCCTGCAACGCTGGATAAACGACGTGGTCAAGCTCAAAATAACCTTCGGGCTTATCGATTCGAGCTGGGTCTGCCTCTGGTAAATCAGGCATGCCGCAGTGGTTGGTTTTGTAATCTGGCAAGCGAAAGTCAAGCAGCCGAGTTTTGAGAATGACCCGCAAAAATAGCAAGGGATAGCTTGAAAACTCATGCAGTGCGCTCAGGCTGTCACGGTTACGCCCGAGCTGCGGTATGACCCTGCGCATCATGTCGGGCAAGTCCATCGCAAGTCTCCCACTTGCAATGCAGCGTTCTGTTTCGTTTGTCTTGCCCGCCCGGCAGATGTACAGATCTACTTGTAGCTCAGTGAGCTGCTGCCACAAGCTGCGACGTTGCGGTGCAGGCCAGCCCTTGGACAGTGCCTGTTTGAGCAATGCGCTCCAGGATGCGGCAGCTTCAAATGTTTTCTTGCCTCGAAGTATGTAATGGTTAGGTGGGTCGCTTTTATCTACTAGCCTGACTTTGTAGGTAAATTCACGTACTTCATTCGCATGATTAATGAGCTGGGCAGCATTCACCAACCATCCAAAAAAGCGTAGGAAGCATTTGAGTTCAGTGTAAATTTCGTTCGCTAACCTGGGCATACTCCACTCGCAGGCTGATATGACCCGCGTGAAGAAACTGTTTCTAGATTGGCACTTGTTTCGCTCACGCCTTTTCAATTCCTTTTCCTTGAGGTAATCCGGAAGCCATCGTCCGACGACGTATGTCCTGCTTGTGCGCACCCAGCGAGAAGTGGCGACAAACCAATTGTCCTTGCGTCGGCTGAACAGTTCTACGCATCCCCCTGTAACTGAAAGCTCAATCCTGTTTGTTGCCCCTTCGGCGTCTTTGATGTCGAAGCTCATTCGCGAAGTCTGGTAGCCGATCTCTTCGTGGGGGGGGACAAAAACCCGAACTGGGTGTGTTTTCTTGTCCATCAATCCTTGCCAATGCGCCACGTCAAACTGCAAAAATAGCGCCACTTCAAGTTCTTTTTCGACTTTAAAAAGTGTATTTAAAGGTGTCGTCGCGGCTAAAACAGGGGACGTTACAAACGACGGCAGCCGGCCGCGAATACGTTGCGCAATGATGGCTAGTTGCGATTGTTGTGTAGTGGAGGCTGACAAGCGTCCTCGCAAAACCTCAGCAAGTCGCGTGCTTGCATGGACATCTTTCAATACCTGTAGCGGTTTCGGGAAAGCCGGAGAGTCTGGAATGTCACGGGCTTTTTCATTCGTTTTCCTTTCCCCCATACCCATTAAAATCATTTCGCAAGACCGCTCAGCGAGGGCCGTGATCGTCAGTATGGGATTGACCCCGAGCGAGCTGGGAATGGTGGAGCCATCCAGGACGTAAAGACCATCGTGCACCTTGTCATGGTCTTTCCATACAGCGCCCCAGTGGTTCACCACGCCTTCAAGTATCGTGTCCCCCATGCGGCAGCCACCCAGGGGGTGCACGGTGAACAACGCACCCCCTGGCTTTGGGCCACTGAGCACGCTGCTCATGCTGTCGGGTATGGCGTTAACCGCTGGATTCTGGATGTACAGGCCGCCCAGTTTTTCTACGCATGCCTTCATGCGAGCCTTGTGCAAAGCGGGTGTGGGCTCGTCAGCAGCCTTCGGCCATCCCCAGCCAACGCGGTCGCTTTTTTTGTCCAGCACAATCACACCGCCGGCGGTGTCGTGGCCCATGCCCAGCAGCGTCAGGCTGCGCAACAGTGCTTGAGGTTTGAGCGTCAGCGGGTCACCGCCATGTTGCGAGCGAATTCCCCAATGTCCCATTTGTGCCAGCGTGCCGAGAGTGGTCAGTAGTTCATGAACAACTCCTCCCATCAATCCGGGTATGGCGCCGTCTTGAATCAAGGTGCTGCGTTTTACGTCCTCTGGGTCGGTAAAGCGAATCGCGCCAGAGATAGTTGGCCCAACTGGGTTTTCAGTTGGCGGTTTGCTGCCCCAGCCCACCGCATTGGCTTCATCTTTAAGTTCAAATCCAAACGCAACGTCGTCCCCATTGCCAGACACACCCATGCCCAACGCGGTATTGGATACCTGTAACCCTTCTGCGCGCGAGCGAAGCAGTATTTCGCTTGACCCAAAAGTACCCGCACTCAATACAACCCGGCGCGCGCGTAGCATGTGCACCCAGTTTTTTTCATTAGCAGCAGGTTGTGGTGCTGGTACCGAATTAATGTGGTGTTGAATGTCGTGTTGGAGTGTCCGTTCAGCTGTACGTACGAAGTGCACAATCCACGGAAATTCATTGTTACCAACCGGGTCGTGGCTGACGCGCAATACCGTCAGGCCGGTAAAAAGCTCTGCACCCGCCTTAACAGCCCGCGGCAAATAAGTGGCTGTCAGACTAAGCTTTGCATGGTTGTTGCACCCTGTCACGCAGTCCCCGCACCCATTGCAAGCCTTGCGCAAGCCCAGCGTCGTTGCAACAGGCTCTTGTAGCTGTACTGCAATGGGCACTTGCTCAAATGCTACAGAAACCTTGCTGGTCGCGTCGTTTTTCGGCTGGTTTGTCGATTTATTTGCCGCTACGCCCAGATCTTTGAGGCGTTTGTATTTGGCGGTTTTCTTGAGGTCGGTCAGGTCTGTGCAGGCAGTCGTTTGTAATTCCAAAGTCTCATACGCACGGTTGTAGTATTTTCTGAGATCAGCCTGGCGTAGCGCGGCTGGCCATTCGTCCTGTTTGAATACGCGCGGGTCTGGCATCAAGCCAACGCCTGCGTTGATCAGGCTTCCACCGCCCAGCCCATTGCCCACAAGCGCGCCCGCCCGCAAGCCGATCCGAAAGTCAAACAGACCATCCTCGTAGCCCTGCGTGGAAACGCCTGAAAGCGCGGCAACTTCACTTCGCACATACTTGCCAATCTGACTCAAGTCGTTGGGAAATTCACCGGCGACATACTCCTGGCCACGTTCAAGGACATAGACTTTTTCGCCATGCTCTGCAAACCGCAGCGCTGAAACCGCGCCTCCGTAGCCCGAGCCAACCACTGCCACATCTACTGTTGCTTCAGTCGTGTTTTCTATTCCTTCGCCTGAATTTTTGGTACAAATTTCTACGAGCGCTTCGGCATTTTTAGATAACCAATATGAACTGGTTATC
>JANYFF010000110.1 GCA_025362825.1 Polaromonas sp.
CTTGAGCATCAGGTGCGGCGCGTTGGTCATGCTTTCCATGCCGCCGGTGACCATCAGGTCGCGGCTGCCGGCCATCAGCTGGTCATGCGCGAGCAGTGTCGCCTCCATGCCCGAGCCGCACATCTTGGACAAGGTGACCGCGCCGGCGCTGGCCGGCAGCCCGCCCTTGAAACCCGCCTGGCGCGCAGGCGCCTGGCCCTGGCCAGCCATCAGGCAGTTGCCGAACAAGACTTCGTCGATTTTTTCAGGACTGACGCCCGAGCGCTCCACCGCGGCCTTGATGGCTGCGCCGCCCAGGTCATGAGCCGCAAGCGAGGCGAAATCGCCCTGAAACCCGCCCATGGGGGTGCGGGCTGCGCCGAGGATAACGATGGAGTCAGACATGAGGAAGTTCTTTCAACAGGTGAGGAAAAATCGGAGAGGCGTGCTTCGACAGGCTCAGGGCTTCATACCGCTTAGGCCGGTCAGCGAAGGTTCGGGCGGCAACTGGGACAACACTTCATCGTCGGCGGAGTCTGGCGAATGCAGCGCCAGAAAGCGTTTTTCACGCTCATACGGAAACACGTCGTACACATAGCCGGCCCGGATTCGCGCCTGGTGCTTTTGCCAGAAGACAGCGTCGAGCAAGTTGCTGTGGTGCTTCATGAAGACTGCACGCACGGCATCGTTGCCCAGCAGGAAGGGGCCGAAGGTCTCTGGAAAAACATCCTTGGGCCCGACCGAATACCAGATCTCGCCACTCATCTCGTCCTCTTCGTTGCGCGGCGTTGGCACCTTGCGAAAATTGCAGTCGGTGATGTATTCAATCTCGTCGTAGTCGTAAAAAACCACCTTGCCGTGGCGCGTGATGCCGAAGTTCTTCCACAGCATGTCGCCGGGGAAAATATTGGCGGCCACCAGGTCCTTGATGGCGTTGCCGTATTCGACCACCGCGCGCTCGATCTGCGCTTTGGCGGCAGGTTCGTTAATGCCGGCGTCGAAGGCTTCCTGCAGGTAGATGTTGAGCGGGATCATGCGGCGCTCGATGTACACGTGCTTGATGATGACTTCCATCTGACCGTCGCCGTCACGGTCCGATATTTCGAGCTGGCTGGGCGCGAATTTTTCGATCTCGGCGATCAGCTCGTCGTCAAAACGCGCGCGCGGAAAAGCCACCTCGCTGTACTCCTGCGTATCGGCCATGCGGCCGACGCGATCATGCTGCTTGACCAGCAAATACTTGCCTTTGATCTGCTCGCGGGTGGTTTCCTTCTGCAGCGGGTAGTAGTCCTTGATGACCTTGAACACATAGGGAAACGACGGTAAATCGAACACCAGCATGACCATGCCCTTAATGCCGGGGGCGATGCGGAACTTGTCCGTGCTGTGCCGCAGATGGTACAAAAAGTCGCGGTAAAAAAGCGTCTTGCCCTGCTTGGCCAGGCCCAGCGCGTTGTAGATTTCAGCGCGCGGCATATGCGGCATCATGCTGCGCAAAAACTGCACATAGGCCGACGGTATGCCCATGTCGACCATAAAGTAGGCACGCGCAAAGCTGAAGAGCATCAACATGTCGTCTTCACCAAACAGCGCAGCATCAATCACCAGCTTGCCATTGTTGTCGTGCAGCACCGGCAGCGCAAACGGCACTTCGTTGAAGCCGTTGATGATCTTGCCGACAACGTAGGCACCCTTGTTGCGAAAGAACAGGCTGGTCAGCACCTGAATCTGGAAATTGGCACGCAGCTTGACATCTGCCAGCCGCTGGCTGATGGCCTCCAGCACATAGCCGGCGTCACGTTCAAGGTCGTCAAACGCCACGCGCAGGTCAAAGTCGCTGACCAGCTGCACGATGACCTCGCGCATGTTGCCCCGCGTCGGGTAGTAAGCGCGGTAGGTGGGCCTGGCCGTCGGTTCGTCGTTTTCGATGTACTCGGTGCTGACGGCCGGCCTTACAAAAATAAAGTCGTTCTGGAAGTAGCTGCGATGCAGGATTTTCGTCGTGACCGAATTGAAGAAGGTTTCAGCCAGCTCGGGCTGGCTATGGTTGACCAGCAGCCCGATGTAATGCAGCTTGACTTGCTGCCACACATCCATGGGCTGCTCGCCCCCCTTGAACTCGCGCTCCAGCCGCATCGAAGCCTCGCGCACGCGCAGGTCATAAAACTCGATGCGCTCACGCTGCGCGCGCTGCTGCCCGTGCCAGTCTGCCGTTTCAAACCGGTGCTTGGCGCGCGCTGATTCGGTACGAAAAAGCTGGTAGTGCCGGTTAAAGCCGTCCATCATCGCTTTTGCGATGTCATAGGCAATGCTCGAATCGAGACGCTGGGGAAACATGGGGCGTCAGACGGGACGCCTGGAGTCCCAGACGCGGTCAACCGCAACCCGGTAAAGCGCATCAAGGTCTGCAGGGTCGGAAATAGTCACCTGAAGGTCCTGCAGCAAGCCGTCATGCACACCAAACGCCCACCCGTGAATACTGACCTTCTGGCCCTTGGCCCAGGCATCGACCATGACGGTGCTAACGCAGACATTGACCACTTGCTCGATCACATTGAGGTCGCACAAGGCATCAGCGCGCACGGCGTCGGGCAGGCTGTCGAGCAACTGGCGGTGACGATGCCGCACGTCCTGGATGTGGCGTATCCAGTTGTCTGCCAGGCCTATGCGTGTGCCGTTCAATGCCGCCTGTACGCCGCCGCAGCCGTAGTGGCCCACCACCATGATGTGCTCAACCTTGAGCATGTCGACCGCGAACTGGATGGCCGACAGGGCATTGAGGTCGGAATGGACAACGATGTTGGCGACGTTTCGGTGCACAAACACCTCACCCGGCTCCAGGCCGGTGATCTGGTTGGCCGGCACGCGGCTGTCGGAGCAGCCTATCCACATGTATTTGGGCGTTTGCTGCTTGACCAGGCTTGTGAAGAAACCAGGACGCGTGGCTTCCATTTCGGAGGCCCAGGCACGGTTGTGTTTGAAGAGGTCTTTGATTGAAGGAGTCATATTGCTTATTTTCACCCGCCTGCGTTACATCGTCTCAGCAAACAGCTCCCGCCCAATAAGCATGCGGCGGATTTCACTGGTGCCAGCGCCAATTTCATACAGCTTGGCATCGCGCCAGAGGCGGCCCAGCGGGTAGTCGTTGATGTAGCCGTTGCCGCCATAAATCTGCACACCCTCGCCGGCCATCCAGGTGGCTTTTTCGGCGCACCAGAGGATGACAGAGGCGCAGTCCTTGCGGACATGGCGCACGTGCTCAGGGCCCAGCATGTCGAGGTTTTTGGCAACGGTGTAGGCAAAGGACCGGCCAGCCTGCAGCACGGTGTACATGTCGGCGACCTTCCCCTGAATGAGCTGGAACTCGCCAATACTCTGGCCAAACTGCTTGCGGTCATGGATGTAGGGAATCACGCTGTCCATCACCGACTGCATGATGCCCAGTGGCCCGCCCGTCAGCACGGCACGCTCATAGTCCAGCCCGCTCATCAACACCTTGGCACCCTGGTTCAAGCCGCCCAGAATGTTAGCCTCTGGCACCTCGACGTTGCTGAACACCAGCTCGCCGGTATGGCTGCCGCGCATGCCGAGCTTGTCGAGCTTTTGCGCAACCGAGAAACCCTTCATGCCTTTTTCGATCAGGAAGGCGGTCACGCCGCGCGCGCCCAGCTCGGGCTCGGTCTTGGCGTACACCACC
>JANYFF010000154.1 GCA_025362825.1 Polaromonas sp.
CTCTCCTATGAACAATCTAAAAATCTCCACCCGGCTGATCACACTGATTGGCATTCTGTCCGCATTGCTCCTGGCTATCGGCACGCTTGGTTTGTATGGTGTTGGCAAGTCAAACGACGCGGTGAAGACGGTCTACGAAGACCGTGTCGTGGCCCTGGAACAACTCGGTGAAATTGATTACTTGGTGCAACGCAACCGCGTGCTGGTCATGGACATGATGCTACAGCCCGAACCTGCCAATGTGCAAAAGCGCAACAAGGAGGTGCTTGCCAACGTCGAAAAAATAACGAAGATTTGGACTGCTTACATGGCCACCGATCTCTCCCCGCAAGAAAAGACCTTGGCTGAAACTTTTGCAGGGGCGCAAAAATCGTATGTGCAGGAAGGCTTGTTGCCAGCGGCACAGGCCATGCTGGCCAATGATGCGACGACCGCTTTTGATATCTATAAAACAAAAATCAGCCCAATGGCGCCCGCGACGCAGGAGGCTGTGCAAAAGTTGAACCGCTTGCAACTCGATGTAGCCAAGGAGGAATACGACGCTGCAGTGGCCCGCTATGCCATGCTGCGCATGTTTATGGTGGGGGGCATTGGTGCTGGCTTTTTATTTGCCTTTGCTTTCGGAATGGCACTGGTGCGCGGCATCAGTCGCCAGCTTGGCGGCGAACCAGGCGAGGCCGCGGAGCTGGCCCGCAGCGTTGCAGCAGGCGACCTCACTTCGGGTATTACTTTGAAAGCAGGCGACACCACCAGCATGATGGCGCAGCTTGGCGCCATGCAAAAAAGTCTTTCCACAGTGGTCAGTAGCGTGCGCCAGGGCTCCGAAGGCGTGGCCACCGCCAGTGCCGAGATTGCCCAGGGCAACCACGACCTGTCTGCCCGCACTGAATCGCAAGCCAGTGCGCTGGAAGAAACAGCCGCCTCCATGGAGCAGCTCAGCGCCACGGTCAAGCAAAACGCCGACAGCGCCAGGCAGGCCAACCAGTTAGCAATGAACGCCAGCACGGTTGCCATCAAGGGCGGCGAAGTGGTAGCCCAAGTGGTGGGCACCATGAAGGACATCAACGAGTCATCGAAAAGAATTTCGGACATCATCAGCGTAATCGACGGCATTGCCTTCCAGACCAACATCTTGGCCCTCAATGCAGCGGTGGAAGCAGCCCGTGCCGGTGAACAGGGCCGGGGCTTCGCCGTGGTGGCCAGCGAAGTACGCAGTCTGGCCGGACGCAGCGCGGCGGCAGCCAAAGAAATCAGTAGCCTCATCAACACCAGCGTGGAGCGGGTTGAACAAGGCACCGCTTTGGTAGACAAAGCCGGCGTGACCATGACCGAGGTGGTGGGCTCGATCCGCCGCGTCACCGACCTCATGGGCGAGATCAGCGCGGCCAGCAACGAGCAGGCCGCAGGCGTGGCACAAGTGGGTGAAGCCGTCCAGCAAATGGACCAGGTGACACAGCAAAATGCGGCGCTGGTGGAGGAAATGGCCGCAGCCGCTAGCAGCCTCAAATCGCAGGCAGAAGACCTGGTGGGAACGGTGGCGGTATTTAAGGTCGGCGGCGGTGACAAGCACCTCAACGCGGCCCCACGCCAGGTTATGGTGCGCGCGTCCGTATCCAGCGCCAAGCCTCATAAAAGCCCAGATAGGCGTGCTTTAGCAGCTCCCTACAAACCTGCATCAGATACAACCGCTGAGAGAATTGCTAACAAGTCTCCTGCCAAGACAGGATCTTCGGACGCATCCAAGGGCGGAAATGACGATTGGGAAACGTTCTGAGGCGCTGCGAGATGTCAACGCCAAATTCAAAGCCTCCGGATGTTGATATGGAGGTACTGGCCTGTTTGTTGGCAGAGTTGCGCGATGCTCTGGTAGAGACAGCACTGGCTTTGCGAGACTATCAATTTGTACTTGACTCTGATGCGCGGTACCAAGCTCAAGCGCAGGTGGTCCAATGGGTTAAGCGGGCTCAGAGTTGTGAAAACAGAAGCGGAAATGAACTGTCGCGCCATCGGCCATTTGATTGAAACCAGACGCAATTTGTTGAGTTTTACGGTTCTGAAATTTTCGTGGATTAGGGCGTACAACCCCAGCAGGCCAGCCCATCGACAGGCCTGGCTGGACAGCGCAGATAGGCACCTCCATCGGCATCGCCCTGCACGCGGCAAACACCGACGCCCATAGCTTGCTCAAGCAGGTCGACACTGCGACGTAGCACGCCAAGACGCACGCCAAGAACACTTACCGCTTTG
Source organism: Polaromonas sp. (assembly GCA_025362825.1). GTDB lineage: Bacteria > Pseudomonadota > Gammaproteobacteria > Burkholderiales > Burkholderiaceae_C > Polaromonas. The sequence goes on from JANYFF010000154.1 coordinate 2,248, forward strand.
CCGCCGACCCGGCTACTGGTGCCGTCATCAAATGCAACACAGGGTTGAACCAGATCAGCATCTCCCGCGAGATAGTTGGACAGTAAAGATCCGCTTACCGTCTTGAGTGCGGGCGTTCAAGCCAATGCATGCCGGCTAACAAAGCCGGAAAACTGCTCAGCCGGTAGGGGCCGACTCAACCAGTAGCCCTGCAATTGCACACAACCCAGGCCACGCAAACACTGCATTTGCTCCACCGTTTCCACGCCCTCGGCAATGGTGTGGAGGCCCAGATTGCGCGCCAGGCTGATGATGGTGGCCACGATGGCCTGGTCATCGGGGTCACTGACCACGTGCCTGACAAACGACTGGTCGATTTTCAGCTTGCTGACCTTGAAACGCTTGAGGTAGCTCAGCGACGAGTAGCCGGTTCCAAAATCGTCAATCGAAATCTGGATACCGATGTCGTGCAGTTTGCGCATCATTTCAACCGCACCCATAGGATCGAGCGCTGCCACGCTCTCGGTCAGCTCCAGCTCCAGCAAACCAGGTGGCAGGCCCTCTTCCTGCAAAATCAAGCTCACCAGTTCAGGCAGGTTGGCCTGGCGGAACTGCACGGCAGACAAATTCACTGCAATCGACATGGGTGCCATGCCCTGCGCGATCCACTGCTTCATTTGTTGCACCGCTGAACAAATCACCCAGGTGCCTATGGCCGTGATCAGGCCACTGCTTTCTGCCACCGGAATGAACTCGGCCGGCGAGACCCAGCCCATCTCCGGGTGCTGCCAGCGCAGCAGCGCCTCCACGCCAATGATGCGGCGGGTCTCCAGGCACATTTGCGGCTGGTAGTGAAGCTGCATTTGCCCACGCTCCAGCGCACGCCTCAGGCCGTTTTCAAGTTGAATGAGGTGCGAAGACTGCGCTTGGAGGTCGATCGTGTTGAAGCGATAGGTGTTTCGGCCATCACGCTTGGCGCGGTACATCGCAGCGTCGGCGCTTTTGCAGAGCGCATCGAAATCGGTGCCATCCATCGGATACAGCGCAATGCCAATCGAAGGGGTGATTGAGAGTTCATGCTCACCGAGCACAAATTGGGGTTGCAACAGCGTCAGCATTTTTTCTGCTACGCGGCTGGCACCTTCAACGTCACAGCCGGGCAGGATCATGACGAATTCATCACCGCCCAAGCGGGCCAGCGTATCCTGGTCGCGGATGGTGGTTTTGAGGCGGCTGGCCAAAGCCACCAGCAACTGGTCGCCCACTGTGTGGCCCAACGAATCGTTGACGTTCTTGAAGTGGTCCAGATCGATGAACATCAAGGCCAGCGGGTCGCCGCTGCGCTCAGCCACTTGCAAGGCGTACGCGGCACGGATGCTGAGCAAGGCACGGTTGGGCAGCCCGGTTAGCAAGTCGTAATGCGCCATGTAGCGGATGTTGTCTTCGGCTTCCTTGCGTTGGGTGATGTCGATGAAACTGACGATGTAATGGCTGGTCTGGTCCGACGCTTCCACCATGCGGTGGATGGACATCCACTTCGTAAACACCGACCCATCCTTGCGCCGGTTCAGTTTTTCGCCTTCCCATCGGCCGTGCTCCGCAACGGCATCCCACAGGGCCGCAAAAAACTCAGGCGGATGTAAATTTTCGCTCAGGGTCAGCACATGGCGACCCAGTAGTTCGCTTTCGGCAAAACCCGTGATGGTCGTGAAAGCTGCATTGACCTTGACGATGTTGCGCTGGGCGTCGGCAATGACGAAGGCTTCCATGCTCTGCTCAAACACGCGTGCGGCAAGCAACAGCTGGTCTTCGGCCATATGGCGGCTGGTCACGTCGCGCAGCACAGCGACGTATTGGGTCACCTTGGCGGAGGCATCGAGCATGGGCGTGATGGACAAATCGTTCCAGAACGGCGTGCCGTCCTTTCGGTAATTCAACAGTTCGCCATGGAACGGCGTGCCTTCAGCCATCGCCTGGCGCAAGCGGCTCAACACTTGCAGATCGGTGCCATCACCGCGCAAAAATTTACACTCAATACCCAACACTTCGCTGACACAAAAGCCAGTGATGTTTTCAAAGGCCTGGTTGGCATAGGTGGTTAATCGGTTTTCATCGCAAATCAGCACGCCTTGGGAGATGGCACCCAAGGCGCTATCGTGCAATTCAAGCGTCGATAAATTGGCCTTGAGCTCATCCTGGGTCCGCTTTTGACCCTCAATCAGGTTGAGCATGATCTCGCGGGCTTGTATTTCAGCCTCGCTGCGTTTTTTGGCAGTCAGGTCCGTGACAACCATGCCCTTGGCGTCGTCCAACCCACCGAGCGCCAAAGGGCAAACTGACAGCAGCACCGGCATGCGTGCCCCGTCGGCGCAGACCACATCAAGCTCCAGGCTGCGCCGCGTCTGGGTGCTCGGGGAGAGCAAATCCATCAGGTAGCGACGGCTCTCCGCTGCAAAAAAATCCATCACTTCGGAGCCACTGACTTCACTGAGTGGCAAGCCCAGCATTTCGGCAAAACCGCGGTTTGAGTACAGCACCACGCCCTGGGTGTTGACGGTGAGTGCGCCTTCCGCCATTTCCTCAATCAGGACGCGGTAGGCCCGGTCAGCGCTTTGCGCCGTGAACACCTGGCCACCTTCAGCGCCATTCAGCACGAAGGCATCTACCTCTTGGTTGTGAATGGCGCGCAGGGCCTCTTCCAGATTCGCGACCCGGGCCAGAAGCTGCGCGTTTTCCTGGGCCAGCGTTTCAATCTCGTGCAGGGTGGGATTATTTGCCATCGACTCTGTCAGATTCAAGCGTTTTTCAGGTCTTGAGCACGAGATCAAGACCCACCAAAACTTTTTGCGTGTTGGACATATTGCCAATGATCGCCCGCAGGGGCTCCGGCAACTTTCTAATCAGCGTCGGGACCGCCACGATTTGTTCGCCCTGGGCCAGTTGGGGCTGCTGGTACAGGTCGATCACCTCCAGCCGGTAACGACTGTCTAGTTCTTCAAGGCAAATTTTCTTGATGTTGGCCACCGCCTGAAGCGAGCGTGGTGTTTGACCCGCCACGTAAAGACGCAGCAACCACTGCTCCGGGGGCTCGTCAGCAAAAGATGGGGTCATGCTTGCACGGCTCCTTTGGTTTGACGACTCAGCGCCATGGTTTGTCGGTCTTCGTCCAGCTGCGTCTCACTGGCTTCGGCCTGATCAATCTGGGTTTGATCTTTCAGCGCCGTTGCCACAAACTCTGCACGCAAAGCTTCAATCTTGGCTTCCATGGCAGCACGATGCGCCACCATCTGTTCTTTTTTGCGCTTGACTTTTTGCATCCGCTTGATTTTTTCCGCTGCCTCAAAAGATTCTTGGGCCAGGCGGGCAGAGCCTTTCAGTACGCCGGCAGGGCCTGTGTAAGCGTCGCGCAGTGCAATGCCATGGTTGGTCAGCGAAAATTCCCGAATCTAGTTGGAATGCGGCATACCCCGGGATTTGAGGATGTACAAACCAAGATTGCGCTCGCCACTGCTTTCCGTGTCCCGTACCAGCAGCCAGGTATCGATCAGGGAAGAAATGGCAGTATCTGTTTTCTCCAGGGCGCCACCGCCAGCCGTTAAGCTCGTGAAGAAACCAGTGATGTGGTGGGACTTGAGCTGGTCTAACAGTCGCAACACCATCATTTTGACTTCTTCTTCGTTGCCGCCCGTGACAAAACTGTTCAGGGGATCAACCACCACTACCTGTGGCTTGTAGCTGACGATATCCTTGACCATGATGGCCAGGTGCATTTCCAGACCCGTCAGTGTGGGCCGACTGGCATGAAATTTCAACAAACCCTGTTCGTGTGGAGTGGCCATATCCAAGCCGATGGAGCGCATGTTGCGAATGATCTGGCTTGGAGACTCTTCAAAAGCAAAATAAAGCACCCGCTCGCCACGTTTGCAGGCGGCGGTTGCAAAGTGCGCTGACAGGCTGCTTTTGCCTGTTCCAGCAGTGCCAGAAACAAGGATGCTGCTACCGCGGTAGTAGCCCTGCCCCCCCAGCATGGCGTCGAGCCCCTCCACGCCTGATGGCACGCGCTCGATCGGCGCCTCGTGTGTGAGCCCCAAGGAGGTGATGGGCACAATTGAAATGCCTGTGTCGTCAATCAGGAAAGGGTATTCGTTTGTGCCGTGGGTTGAGCCCCGGTACTTGACCACTCTGAGGCGACGAGACGACACCATCCCTTCAACGCGGTGGTCGAGCACGATCACGCAATCCGAGACGTATTCTTCAATGCCGTGGCGGGTCAGCGCCATCGGCTCGGTGCCACGCTCACCCGTCAGGATGACGGTCACGCCTTTTTCCTTGAGCCAACGAAACAACCGGCGCAGTTCGGCCCGCAAAACCGCCGGGTTGGGCAACCCGGAAAACAAAGACTCCATGGTGTCAAGCACCACGCGCTTGGCCCCAATGCTGTCAATGGCGTAGTTAAGCCGTATGAACAAACCTTCGAGGTCGTATTCACCGCTTTCCTCGATTTCACTGCGCTCGACTCGAACGTAATCAATGAACATGAGCTTTCTGGCCACCAGGTCGTCAAGGTCATAGCCCAGGGAAGCCACGTTTTCCGTCAGATCGCGTGCGGTTTCTTCAAAGGCCATGAACACGCCGGGTTCGCCAAACTGCAATGCACCATGGACCAGGAACTCCATGCTCATGAGAGTTTTGCCGCAGCCTGCAGCGCCGCTGATCAGCGTGGGGCGACCCAGCGGAAGGCCACCACCGGTTAGCTCATCCAGTCCCTGGATACCTGTTCTTGATTTTGGAAGTTGCATAGGGCTAGGCTTGGGCATAAAAAGATTTTACAGATTGAGTCTGTCTTGTAACAGACGAATCTATTATGGACCGCAAAGGGGGTGCGGGACAATGGCGCCGCTGGCGGAAACACGCGACAACGATACCGGCAACCACATCCGTCGCACCCAGTTCTACCTGGAGCTCTTGGGGGTGCCCTCTCTGCGGTTGGCAGCTCGTACGGATAAACGGATAAGCCATTCAACCGCACGAGCCGAAGTATCGCGCCCAGGAACAGGCTTCAAACCCCGTGGAAACACTGGATTGGCTGCCCGTGTTGCAGGTTCACCATGAAAATCCACCGTCGGCAGGGCCAATAGTGCTGCTTTGGGTACGTCGGGCGCAGGCCTAGCCAGCCGCAAGTCAAAATCGCCGCCTCAACCCCTCACCAACTGATGCGCTGATCGACCTCAAAGTCCGGTGCCGTTTGCGCCGCCCCATCCCATTCAGTTGCCCAATCTGCTGGCTCGATTTGCGCCCCGTCATCCGTCTGCGCGTCGCAGTCATCCCACAGCGGCGGCCCGCGCGCCGGGGATATTTGTGGTGGCTGCGAGTCGACACCGATGTGATCAAGGATCTTGCGAATTTGCACGCCCTCGGTAATAAACGCGATCAGGCGCATCTGCCCACCACACAACGGGCACAAGAGCGGGAACACTTCGTAGATTCTGGCGATCAACACTGCCCACAGGTAGTGCGCCTTCGACCGTTTGACACTTGGCGAATCGATTGGCATGGCGGCTGAGATTGCCCATGGCAGTTGTACGGATGTGCCGCCGGCACGGAAGTAAGGCTCTCCAGGTAGTGATGCTGCTACAAATTCAGTAGCTGGCCGCGCAGAACCCGTATGGGCTGTGCGGCTTTTTTGCTCAAAATCGGCTGAGAAGACCCAGCATCGATGCCCGTAGTGTGCATGCAGCCCGCGTTTTGCAACCCAGCTTGTTGAAGATGCTTTCCAGGTGGGTACGAACGGTAGAGGGGCTGATACCCAAGTTCTGTGCCGCTTCCTTGTTGCTATCCCCAAGGCTTACGCGCTGCAACACATCCAGTTCGCGTGCTGTGAGTAACGACATTGCCGGACCCTTGCCTTCGATGGGCACCGCGTCCGGCGCAACGCAGCGGATTAAGCTGCTGAGTACCTGAACGTCCAACCGCCCGGAATCGGCTTCCCGTCGAAGTTCAGCCATGGCCGCGTCTACGCCCATCGCCTTTCGCCATGGTCGGTCTGAAACCATGGCGACCCAGCACACTGCGGTCGCCAGAATGCGGCTCTCGATGGGAGTGCTGTTTGCACTGATACCGCGAAAATACCCGGAGCCATCCAGCCGCTCATAGGCATGGGCGGCCGTTTCAGCGGCGTCTGCCAGTCCTGCAACGGTGTTGCCAACCCGCGATGTCCAATAGGGGGCGAGCCGGGCACGCTCCATGTCGCCCGTGGTTAGGGGGCCTTTGCGGTCCCAGATGGCGTTGGGCACAGACACCCGGCCAAGCCCATGCAGCCATGCCGCCCGGCGCAAACGGGCGCGTTTTTCTGATGCAACGCCCATCGTGGCAGCTATCGCATCGGCCATTTTTGCAACGGCACCCGAATGCCCCAAAAGCCAGGGCAATTTAAGATCAATAACGTGACCGATCAAGTCCATTTGGATGGAGCGCACCTCAGCGGAATCGGTGGATGTATTGGAAGCCAAATGGATTGCGTCTAACCATTCATGGGCATGCTTGTCCATGGCATCGACCAAATGCGACGGGTACACCACGTCAGCCCTTTGACGCACAATGCCCAAAGCCTTGGGCAAGCCATGCAGCCGGGCCAAAATCTCCAGCTCACTGCAAGCCGCAACCACCATGGCAGCGGCGGGTATGGCATTACCCCGAAGTGCGTTGGGGCTGCCGCTGCCATCCCAGTGTTCAAACACACAGCCCAATGCAGCCGATACGGCGTTGCCCAGCCCCAACGAGTTGGCGATCAAGCTTGATACGTCGCAGTGAATGGTGGATACCAGCCCAATTTTTTCAGCAATGGCTTCTGGCGGCACCAGAAACTCCATTTTTTCAAATTGCAGTTGGAGCATCAAAGCCCGGCCGCCCACGTCATCACGGATGGTGGCCGCAAACTCCGTTGCATTGGCTGTGCAACCGGACCAGCGCAACTGTGCGATTTGTCGGACGTGGTGCACCACTTCGCTATCCCAGCCCAAATGCGTTGCCATCGCTGTTGACAAAGCGGCCACCCTTTGTGAGTGGTCTATGGGTTGCCCCATGCTGAGGTCACCCATGATGGCCAGTGTGCGCAATGCGTCGCCGAGGTCAATGGTTTCGTCTGGCAGAAGCATTAAAAATCCGTCTCAAAGTAGACGAGGAATGCTAGCAGGGTCGGACATTCGTCCGATGGTGCTGTTACCGCGATCCCAGAACAATCGCAAGCTGTTGCATTCATCCCAGGAAACCGCCATGACAACCCAGACTTCCACTGCCAAACGCCCCATTGTTTTTGTTCACGGCCTCTGGCTTCACGCCGAGTCCTGGAACCCATGGCTTGAGTTTTTTCGAAAAAATGGCTATGAGGCGATTGCCGCCAGTTGGCCGGGTGATGCCGCTACGACCGAGGCAACCCGACGCAACCCTGGCGCAGTGGCAGGGTACGGTGTGAACGAGATTGCGGAACATATCGCAGGGCAACTTAAATCGTTTGACCGCAAGCCAATTTTGATTGGGCATTCTTTCGGTGGCCTGCTGGTTCAAAACCTGTTGGGGCGTGATCTGGCAGCCGCCGCCATTGCCATCGACCCGGCCCCGATCAAAGGCGTGCCCGAGTTGCCTTTCGCGGCCCTGAAATCGGCCTTTCCAGTGCTAGGCAATCCGTTCAACTTCAAGCGCGCAGTGTCACTTACCGAAGCCCAGTTCCGCTTCGGCTTCGCCAACGCAGTGCCTGAAGCAGAAGCGCGGGCGTTGTACCAGCAATACGCCATGCCCGCCCCGGCGCGACCTTTGTTTCAAGCCGCCACGGCCATGCTTAACCCGAGCGCGGCAACCAAAGTAAATGTGGCGAATGCCAGTAGGGGGCCGCTGTTGTTCATTGCCGGTGGGGCTGACAACACGGTGCCGCCGGTTTTGGTTAAAAGCGCTGCGCGACGGTACCGCAATTCACCTGCCGTTACGGAGTTACGGGAGTTCGCGGGGCGCGGCCACTCGTTGGTTATCGATAGCGGCTGGCAAGAGCTTGCCGAGTTCAGTTTGGGCTGGATCACAGATAAAAACGGATAAGCCATTCAACCGCACGAGCCGAAGTATCGCGCCCAGGAACAGGCTTCAAACCCCGTGGAAACACTGGATTGGCTGCCCGTGTTGCAGGT
>JANYFF010000156.1 GCA_025362825.1 Polaromonas sp.
CCGCCAACTCCGGCTACCTCACGCGTCGCCTGTGCGATGTAGTGCAGGACCTGGTGGTCACGCAAGACGACTGCGGCACCCAGGATGGCTCGCTCATGCGCGCCATCGTTGAGGGCGGCGAGGTCATCGAATCACTGCGCGACCGGGTCCTGGGCCGCACCGCGGTTGAAGACGTGCTGCATCCTGAAAACCGTTCGGTGCTGGCCAAGGCCGGCGCCATGCTGGACGAGGACCTGATCGACGAACTGGAAGTGGCTGGTGTGGATGAAGTCAAGGTCCGTACCGCACTGAATTGCGAAACGCGCTTTGGCCTGTGCGCCAAGTGCTATGGCCGCGATCTGGGCCGAGGCGGCCTGATCAACATGGGTGAGGCGGTCGGCATCATTGCCGCCCAGTCCATCGGCGAGCCAGGCACCCAGCTGACGATGCGTACCTTCCACATCGGTGGTGCTGCATCGCGCGCTGCGATTGCTTCGAGCGTCGAGTCGAAGTCCAACGGCGTGATCGGTTTCAACGCGCCAATGCGATACGTCACCAACAGCAAGGGCGAACTGGTTGTGATTGCCCGTTCCGGCGAAATCGTCATCCATGACGAGCATGGCCGTGAACGCGAGCGCCACAAAGTGCCGTACGGCGCCATTCTGGCTGTCAAGGCTGACCAGACCATCAAGGCTGGCGCGATTCTGGCCAATTGGGATCCACTGACCCGTCCGATCATCACCGAGTTCGCCGGCAAGGCGCAGTTCGAGAATGTCGAAGAAGGCGTCACGGTAGCCAAGCAGGTCGATGAAGTGACCGGCCTGTCCACCCTGGTGGTGATTGATCCGAAGCGCCGTGGCGCTACCAAGGTCATCCGTCCTGGTGTCAAACTGATCGATGCTTCCGGCAACGAAGTCAAGATTCCTGGCACCGATCACTCGGTGACGATTGGCTTCCAGATCGGTGCGCTGGTTCAGGTGCGTGACGGTCAGGACGTGGGCCCCGGCGAAGTGCTGGCGCGTATCCCTATCGAAGGCCAGAAAACCCGCGACATCACCGGCGGTCTGCCGCGTGTTGCCGAGTTGTTTGAAGCCCGTACGCCGAAAGACAAGGGTACGCTGGCCGAGATGACCGGAACCGTGTCCTTCGGCAAGGAAACCAAAGGCAAGATTCGCCTGCAGATCACCGATCCTGAAGGCAAGGTCTGGGAAGACCTCGTGCCGAAGGAAAAGAACATCCTGGTGCACGAAGGCCAGGTCGTGAACAAGGGCGAGTCGATTGTGGACGGCCCGGCCGACCCGCAAGACATCCTGCGTTTGCTGGGCATGGAAGAGCTGGCCCGCTACATCGTCGACGAAGTACAAGACGTTTATCGTCTGCAGGGCGTGAAGATCAACGACAAGCACATTGAAGTGATTGTTCGCCAGATGCTGCGCCGCGTGGTTGTCGAGAACGTCGGCGAGTCTAACTACATCGCTGGTGAGCAGGTCGAGCGTTCAGCATTGCTGGACATGAACGACGCGCTGCAGGCAGCCGGCAAGATCCCTGCTACCTTCAGCAACCTGTTGCTCGGTATCACCAAGGCTTCGCTGTCGACCGATTCATTCATCTCTGCGGCGTCCTTCCAGGAAACTACCCGCGTGCTCACCGAGGCTGCCATCATGGGCAAGCGAGACGAGTTGCGAGGCCTGAAAGAGAACGTGATCGTTGGCCGTCTGATTCCTGCCGGTACCGGCATGGCCTACCACGACGCCCGCAAGGCCAAGGACTTGATGGACGACGCCGAGCGCCGCGCCATTGCCGAGGCTGAAGCTGCCGAGCTGGAAGCCATACCTGCTGGCGCCGACAGCGACAGCGCTGCATCGGAATAAACCTTAAGCCTCTCAGGCTGGCCCCGCACCTTTGTTGAAAGGGTGCGGGGCCTTTTTTTGTTCTTTTAAAAGTGTTTCATGCCTCTTGGCATTGGAGGCCGTGAGCTTGTAGCTAATAAATGAGGAGCGAAAGAGGGTTCATTTGTAAGGTGAAATCTGTCCCAAGTACTCATTTCCTGCGTATTGCATCCATCCCAACGCCACGGCCCGAGCCCGCTCTGGCAGAAGTTCCCGACAAGGGTCTGCATCTCTCATATATGTTGGAGTCTGTCCTACGGACAGCGGGGTGAGCTTGTCCTTAGATTACTAACAGGTGACTAAGTCCGTATTTGTCTCGGTGGGTCGACCGGTTAAATGTTTTAACAATCTCTAAAGGTGATCCGATGAAAATGGTCAGCAATCTCAAAATGATCTTCGGTAGCCTGGTATTGGCAGCCCTCACGGCCTGTGGTGGTGGTGAGGGCGGAAGTGGTGCCGCTGTGGTAGACACAGGGACGCTTCGTTTTGCCATGACCGATGCTCCTTCTTGCGGTTACGACTCGGTCAACATCACGGTAGAAAAAGTCCGTGTTCACCAGAGCAGCAGCGCGAGTGACTCGGACTCAGGCTGGTCCGAAATTGCGCTTAGCCCGTCAAGACGCATCAACCTGCTAAACCTCACAAATGGGGTGCTGGACGAGTTAGGGCAAACTCCGCTTCCAGTCGGTAAATACACGCAGCTTCGTATGATTCTTGCTGAAAACACCAGTGCCAATCCACTGGCCAATTCAGTCAAGCCTACAGGGTCTGCAGAAGTTGCTCTCAAAACACCAAGCGGTCAGCAGTCGGGAGTGAAGACCAACATCGGTATTGATATCGCGGCTAACAAGCTGGCTGATTTCGTGCTCGACTTTGATGCGTGCAAGTCCATCGTTTCTGCTGGTAACTCAGGGCAGTATTTGCTCAAACCTGTAGTAACCGTGATCCCGCGCTACATATCAGCGGTGCTTGGTTTTGTCGACCCAAGTCTGGTGGGCGGTAACACCACCGTTTCAGTGCAACAAAATGGTGTGGTGTTCAAGGCGACAACGCCTGACAGCGCTGGAAAATTCTTGCTGCAACCTGTTGCTCCCGGCAACTACACGCTTGTATTGGCTGCGCAAGGGCGTACTACGGCAATCATCACCAACGTTGTTGTAGCGACAGACACCGTCACGGCTGTGAATGCTTCCGGCACATTGCTAAACCCTCCTGCATCTGCCACCGGAACCGTCAATGGCACCTCAACTCTGAACTCGTTTGTAAATGCAGCGCAAATCCTCGCAGGCGGAGCGCAAGCAGAAATAGTCGGACGCGTTGTTGATGGAACCACTGGAGCCTACTCTTATGCGTTGCCAGTCAATGCTCCACTGGTAGCGTCTTACGTTGCCGCTCCGGGTGCATTGGTATTTGCCGCCGACGCTTCTGCAGCGGCAAAATACACACTAAAGGCTAGTCTGACGGGTTTTGCCGACAAGACGGCCACACTTTCTACCCTGGGGGCTGGCGCAACAATCACAACATACTTCGTCTTTCCTTGATAACGCCTATCAAGCAGCAAGGAAATCGTTATGAAATCCTGAAACATCAAGTATTCCAGAGTGTTGGCCGCATTGGTTGCAGGTGCGGTGGTCACTTTTAGCACCTAAGCTGAAAAACCCGACTGGGCTGGCGGCGCTCCAAATGGCAAGCACGGTCAAAAGTAGATGCACGACTAGACGGCGCAGGGCGGTTCAATAAATCTGGCAAGGGTGTGAGGGGTGATGAACCGCACGCAATGTAACAGTGGGTGGTTACTTCGGTGGTTCTCAGCGCACGGCGGTCCGTAACTATTACGGTGAGCAGTCACAGGCTGGCCGTTGCCCACCGGGCTTGGCTAAGAAAAACCACGGCTGTAGCCGCCTAGCCAAGCACGCAAATGGGCAGTGGGTCAGGCATTGCCGCGCGACGTCGTGTACTACAGCGTGCCGCAGTCAGTTGTTGTGCAACTGGGTGCGCCGCCACCGGCGCACCGCTACGTCCGTGTCGCCCCTTACATCTTGCTCATTGCCATTGGTACCAATCTGGTAGTTGACGCAAAGGACCTAGGCCGAATCTAGTCTGCTTGGGCTCTGTTTCTAAATTGGGGTTAGATGGCGCTTGGCACGCTCGCCAGCCCCAACTTTTTCCTTGATCCTAACGCCGTACATGCTCCTGTACCTGCTCGGGCAAAGCGCCTCGAGCTCGCACCAGATGGCGCTGACGGTGACAGCACCGCATCGAAATGAACCGCTAGGCCTCCCCGGCCTTCTTCAGGATATTTGGGAATGATTTATGCCGCTTGCCCCGGAAGGATGGACGTTTACAGCTATAAAAACTATAGCAAATAAGCTTCGACCAGTTCGGACGGGCTCCAGCCCACCAAAAACAAGTTAATCTCCATTCAACATCAAGCGTCAAGGAAAACAGCATGTCTGCGAGCAACCTGATTTTTATTGCCCTTTTGGCGGTGCTCATATTTTGGGCAGTGGGCGCTTACAACCGCCTGGTTCGCCTGAAAAACGTCATTGCCAATGCATTTGGCCAGATCGACGTGCAGCTCAAGCGTCGCTATGATCTGATTCCCAACCTCGTGGAGGCTGCCAAGAAGTACCTGCAACACGAGCGCGACACGCTGGAGGCCGTGACGCTTGCTCGCAACCAGGCGCGCGCCGCCAGCGACGCTGTGCGCAGCCGTCCGGCCAATGCGCAGGCCGTTACGGTGCTGGCAGCCGCCGAACAGGCACTGGACGGCAGCCTGGGACGTCTTTTCGCTGTGGCCGAGGCCTATCCCGAGCTCAAGGCCGACCAGACGATACGCGAGCTGACTGAAGAGCTGACCAGTACCGAAAACAAGGTTACCTTCGCCCGACAGGCCTTCAACGACGCCGTGCTGGACTACAACAACGCGCAGGGCCAGTTTCCTGCCGTACTGCTGGCCCGGGTGTTCGGCTTCATGCCCTCGGCGATGTTGCAGGCGACAGAAAGCCCGGTGGAACGGCAGGGCGTTCGCATTCAACTCTAGGGCCTGTTCACACTATTTTCAGGAGGTGCGTTGTGAGTCAAAAAGGCTGTGAGCAAGGCGCAAAACGCCGTCGGGGTAGACCCCGACAAGGCTTTGCAACGCCGCGCACGGCCTTTTTGATCACAACCCGCAGGGAACGGGGTGAAAACCGAAGGTTTCAACAAAACAGCGCCACTCTGCGTTGCACTCCTAGAGCAGACTGGAGTCTGTCCGTCGTCGCGCGCCTTGATTGGCCCCGTTTTCGCCGCGTTCGCACTCCTGAAAATAGTGTGAACAGGCCCTATCCGCATGCTTTTCTTTGAACAACAGGAAGAGGCCCGGGCGCAGACCCGGCGCCTGCTGGTGCTTTTTGCGTTGACGGTGCTGGGATTGCTGGTTGCGGTCAATCTGGCGCTGGCCTTGACCTGGCGGCTTGTCGCTATGGGGCATGCGGGCTATCCGGCGCATTTTTTTGCCGTTAATACAGCGATGACGCTGGTCTTCGTTTTTGGCGGCTGGTGGATCGAGAGTTCGGCGCTGGACGGTGGCGGCGAGAAAATGGCGCGCCGCGCGGGCGCACGCGAGGCCAGGCCGGCTATCCATGCGTCGGAAGAGAAATTCTGCAATATTGTGGCCGAGCTCGCCATCGCAGCCAGCATGAAGTCGCCCCGGCCCATGGTGATTGATCGCGTGGAGGCCATCAATGCGTTTGCCTGCGGATGGGATGAAGACGACGCGGTGGTTGCCGTGACCAGCGGCGCACTTGAGCACCTGACGCGTGACGAACTTCAGGGACTGGTTGCACACGAATTCAGCCACATCCGGGAGGGCGATACCCGCCTGAACATGCGCCTTGCCGGCATGGTTTTCGGGCTGGAGATGATTTTCAACCTCGGCAGCACCATGTGCGAAGCGGACGATATGCGTGAGCGCTCGGTGCTTGCCTTGCCCGGCTTTGCCATCAAGGCGACAGGCTCGCTCGGCTGGCTGGCAGGGCGTGCGCTGAAGGCGGCGGTATCGCGCCAGCGCGAATACCTTGCTGATGCTCGCGCCGTGCAGTTCACCCGTAGCAAAGACGGGCTGGGCGGCGTGTTACGTAAGATCGTGGGGCAGCAAGCTGCGGGCGCGGGGCAGCGCGCCTTTCATCCCTCGGTGCAGCACATGCTGCTCGTAAACGCAGATACCGAGACACGCTGGTTTGATGCCCATCCGCCGCTGGCAGAGCGCATCAGACGCATCTATGGCCGGCCCATGCCGGCACTGGATCCGCAGGCGGACGACGCCAGCGTGACGAGACCAGATGCGATTTTTTGAGCAATTGCGGCCATCAATTTTTAGTCTGTGAGCACGTCGCCATGATTCGAAGCCTCGCGTACCCAGCACGGCGCGACGTACTGGATACTCCCTATAGGGCGAGTGCATCGCCGCGGTAAATTGTCTGGGCTCACCCACAGGAGAAGTCATGAAGAACAAAACTATAGGGCAATTTGCGATGCCCCTGCTATGCATGTTGCTGGGTTCGGCGGCGCTGGCTCAGGGCGCCACCAAGGAGGCGTTATACGTCCGTAGCCTGGCTGCCTCGTGCGCGAACTGCCATGGCACAGATGGCAAAGCCGTCGCAGGATCGCCCGTCACCTCGCTGGCTGGTCTCGACAAAACCTATTTTCTGGCCCAGATGGCGGCGTTCAAATCTGGCGCCCGGACAGCCACGGTGATGCACCAGATCAGCAAGGGCTTTAACGATGCCCAAATCCAGAATCTGGCAGCGTACTTCGCAGAGCAGAAGAAATAAGGAGCGACCATGAGCCACAACTTTCCACGCCGCTCCTTCCTGCAATCGGCCGCAGCACTCAGCCTGCTCGGCCTGTCCGGCTGTGCCAGTACATCCATTCCGTCCCGGGCCAAAGTGGTGGTGATAGGCGGCGGTTATGGCGGGGCCACAGCAGCCAAATATGTACGCCTGCTGTCTGACTACAAAATCGATGTGGTGTTGATAGAGCCCGATCAGGCGTTCATCTCCTGCCCGATCTCCAATCTGGTGCTGTCGGGCGCAAAGCAGATGGCCGACATCACCACGCCCTATGCCGGGCTGTCGGGCAACCATGGCGTGACTGTTGTGAGGGACTACGCCAGCGGCATCGATACGTCTAGGAAAACCGTCATACTTGCTGGCGGTGCGACGATCGCCTATGACAAGCTGGTGGTGTCGCCCGGCGTCGAGCTGATGTTTGGCAGTGTTGAAGGCCTGCAGCAGGCCAATGCATCGGGCCAGATTCTTCAGGCGTGGAAGGGCGGACCAGAGACCGTTGCACTGCGCAAACAGCTCGAGGCCATGCCGGATGGCGGCGTGTACGCCATCACCATTCCCGAAGCGCCTTATCGATGCCCGCCGGGGCCTTATGAACGGGCGTCGGTGATTGCCGGCTACTTCAAAACGGCCAAGCCACGCAGCAAAGTGCTGATTCTCGACGCCAACCCGGACGTCACTTCCAAAGGGCCGCTGTTTAAAAAAGTCTGGGCTGAGCAGTACAAAGGCATCATCGAATACCGCGGGCAGCACAAGGCCACGGGCGTGGATGCCAAAGCGGGCATCATCCGGTTTGACGTTCAGGACGAGGTCAAGGCCGATGTCCTGAATGTGCTGCCAGCCATGCGTGCCGGCACGATTGCCGTGCAGACGGGGCTGAACAACCAGGCCAATAACCGCTGGTGCGGGGTCAACTTCCTGACGTTTGAATCCACGGCCGCGAGGGACGTACATGTGTTGGGCGACTCGATTCAGGTCGCTCCCGCCATGCCTAAAAGCGGCCACATGGCCAACAACCACGGCAAGGTAGCGGCAGCAGCCATCGTCGCCGAGCTGTCAGGCTGGGACATCAACCCGGCCCCCATGCTAACCAACACCTGCTACAGCTTTGTTGACAACAAAAATGTCATCCATGTTGCGAGCGTGCATGAGTATGTTGTGGCCGAAAAAACTTTCAAGGCCGTCGCCGGTTCTGGCGGCGTCAGTGCAGGCCCGACCGAGCTGGAAGGCGCTTATGCCCTGAGCTGGGCGAAGAATATCTGGGCCGATACGCTGGTTTGATATTTACCTGCAGGAGGCTGGTATGACACCTCACGCCGTTTGGTCGCATTCATGACTTACCCGCAACGTCTTCATTCGCTGGATAACCTCCGGGCTGTGATGATGTGGCTGGGCATTGTGCTGCACACTGCCGTAAATCACCTCGCCGGTGAGTCGCCGCTTCCGTGGCGCGATCCGCAGACCACCCTGGTGGCGGATTTGACGCTGATTTTTATTCATACCTTCAGAGTGCCGGTGTTTTTCATTCTGGCGGGTTTCTTTGTCGCCATGCTGGTCCAGCACCGCGGTTATGGCGGCATGCTGATGCATCGCATGCGACGCCTCGGCTTGCCTTTCCTGATGTTCTGGCCGCCGGTTTTTATCGGCACTGTGCTGCTGATCGTGGTCTACGCGCATCTGATGGCGACGGGCACCGTGGGGTTCGATCCCACTTTGATAAAGGCTGATCCAGCGCGGCCGATGTTCAACACCATGCATATGTGGTTTATTTATTATTTGCTCTGGTTTTGCGTGTGTACTGCGCTGGCAGGTATTTTCAGCAAACGCACACCGTCATGGCTCAAGCAATCTGTCGCCAGCGGCTGGCTGCTTCTGGCTTCAAAATGGTGGGGGTTTATGGTCCTGGCCTTGCCGCTGGCCCTTGTGGGCTCTTTCTACAAGGCCGGTATCGTGACCACCAGCGGC
>JANYFF010000189.1 GCA_025362825.1 Polaromonas sp.
CACTGCGCCCGAAGCCGCGATTGCCGTGCTGATTTTCCTCTACGCCATTGCAGCCTGGTTTAACACCCGCATACCGCACACCGGCGTCGAGATGCGGCCCATGCCGCGCAACAAGCTTGAGCTGCTGCCGGATTTCTGGAACTGCAATTCGGCCCTGTGGCGCGACAAGCTGGGGCAGATTTCTCTGGCAACCACTACGCTGTTCTGGGGGGTGTCGGGCAACCTGCGTTATATCGTGCTGGCCTGGAGCGCAGCGGCTTTGGGGTACAGCACCACACAGGCATCATCACTCGTTGGTGTGGTGGCCATCGGTACAGCCGTCGGTGCCGTGCTGGCGTCTATGCGCATGCGGCTGGATCAGGCCACCCTGGTCATGCCGCTGGGAATCGCCATGGGCATCCTGGTCATCCTGATGAACTTCATCACCAACGTCTGGGTGGCGGCGCCCTTCCTGATTTTGCTGGGCGGGCTGGGTGGCTTCCTCGTCGTGCCGATGAATGCGTTACTGCAACATCGCGGCCACAACCTGATGGGCGCGGGCCGATCCATCGCGGTACAGAACTTCAACGAGCAGGCCTGCATTTTGAGCCTCGGCGCCTTCTACAGTCTGTCCACCGGCATGGGCCTGTCGGCCTTCGGCGCCATCACCGTTTTTGGTGTGGTGGTCGCCGGCTTCATGTGGGTGATACAGCGCTGGCACAAAAGCAACTGCATCAAGCACAAGGAGCAGGTTGAACACCTGCTCAGCATCGCCCGAAGCGATACTTCACATTGATGGGTAAAACTACTGGCGGCATGCTGGCCGCCGGCGCACTCGTGATCAACGCCTTTATCTGGGGCGTGTCATGGTGGCCGTTCCGCCAGCTGCAGGGCCATGGCTTGCACCCGCTCTGGTCCACCGCCGCACTCTATTTGCTGGTCTTTGTCGCGCTGCTGGTGGTGCGCTTTAACAGCTGGCGCGGCTTTGTGCAGCATCCGCAACTGTTCTTGCTGGCCCTGGCGGCTGGCCTAACCAACGTCGGCTTTAACTGGGCGGTGACGGTAGGCGATGTGGTACGCGTGGTGCTGCTTTTTTACCTGATGCCGGCGTGGTCGGTGTTGATCGCCTGGCTGATGCTGGACGAGAAGCCCTCGCGCGCCTCCCTGCTGCGACTGGCGTTGGCCATGTCTGGCGTGCTGATTGTCCTCAAGACGCCTGATTCGCCCTGGCCCATCCCGCAGGGCGGTGCCGACTGGCTGGCACTGATGGGCGGCTTCAGCTTTGCCGTTACCAATGCCCTGTTGCTTAAATGCAGGGACACACCAAGCGACTCGCGCATGCTGGCAATGTTTGGCGGCGGCGGTCTGATGGCTGGTGCTGCCGCGCTGCTTGGCATGTCGCAGCAGCTGGTACCCGCTCCGGCGCTGCAGACCTCTGGCATACCCGTCCTGCTGGCCTTGAGCGTGGCCTTCATGGCCAGCAATGCGGCCTTGCAATATGGCGCGGCGCGGCTGGTTGCCAGCACCACGGCGCTGGTGATGCTGACGGAAATCCTCTTTGCCAGCGGCTCGTCGGTGCTGCTGGGTGCAGCGACCTTCACGCCGCGCATCCTGCTGGGCGGAAGCCTGATCGTGCTGGCGGCGGTACTGGCTGCACTGTCGCCGTCAGAAAGCCATTGAGCGCGGACGGTGCAAAATGGCACCGACCGCACTATTTCAAACAGGAGCCCTTCATGAGCAACCCCACGGTTTATGACTTTGAAGCCCGCAACATCGCCGGCAAGGACACCCCACTTTCAGACTTCAAGGGCAAGGTTATGCTGATCGTCAACACCGCCAGCAAGTGCGGCTTCACACCGCAATTTGGCGGGCTGGAAGCGCTGCATAAAACCTATGCCAGCAAGGGCTTGGCGGTACTGGGTTTTCCGTGTAATCAGTTCGGCTCTCAAGACCCAGGTGCAGATGGCGAGATTGCAGAGTTTTGCCAGGTCAACTACGGCGTGAGCTTTCCGATGATGGGCAAGATCGACGTCAACGGCCCGGCCGCGCACCCGCTCTACAAATGGCTGAGCGCCGAAGCACCCGGCCTGCTAGGCAGCAAATCCATCAAGTGGAATTTCACCAAGTTCCTGATCGGCAAGGATGGCCAGGTCATCAAGCGCTACGCGCCGCTCGACAAGCCCGCCGACCTCGCCAAGGACATTGAAAAGGCACTGGCCGCCTGATTCTCATATTCCGGATTTCGGATTTCGGATTTCGGCAGTCAAATCATGCTGTATTCCCCGGAAAATAGGCATCTGTAGCTATACCTTTAATAGCATTAAGGTTTTAGACCAGCAAAGGCGGCGCACCCGCGCGGCAGCCCGGTCATGACGTTGAGCGGCGCGTAGACCGCCTGGCTTTCAGCCGCAGCACGGGCAGCCGCCGGCAATACCGACAAAATCTTGCAGAGCGCCAGCTCGGCCTCACGCGCCAGGCCGGTGTCCAGCCCAACCTGCGCCACGCGCACGGCCGCAACCAAAGCTTTGGCCTCTTCCTGCGTAAACATCTAGGGCGGCAAATCAAAACCCGCGCCCAGCCGGTAACCGACTCCGGCCTCGCCCTCAATCGGCACGCCCTGGTGCTGCAGGTCGGCGATGTAGCGGTACACCGTGCATTCAGAGACCTCCAGCCGTTTCGCCAGAAAAGCCGCTGTCGTTAACCGGCGGCCGCGTACAAGCTGGACAATCTGGAAAAGGCGGTCAGCGCGGCGCATGGTTTAGGTAATTTGAGGGTAAATAGTGCTGTAGCCCATGTCTTTAGGGCATCTGTAGCTATCAAAATAATAGTTTTGGGAGCTGTCCTTGAGTAGCGCGAAGTTTGGTTGCTGACCATTTCCTGCCATTCACACCCCTTGAATGAGGACCACACCACACCGCCTCAAAGATCCAGCAGCGCCGTGTCCGCTTGCATGGCCATTGCAACCACCCCCATGTCGTGGTCACTAAGCTCGAACAGTCCAAAGCGGAATTTATAACCCCAGCGCTGGCGATTTTCTACAAACTCGAACTCGTCGGGCAGGGGCAGGATGGATGTTTCGCTAGCGCGGGTGTAGAGCACATTGCGGCGAAAGGGTACGAAGCCGCCGCCCATGTCAAAGGCGTAGAGCTCGCCCGGCTGCTTGATGCCTGATCCGGCCCGATAAAGTCTTCATTTCCGTTCGGGCTGAGCTTGTCAAAGCCGGCGCAACCCTTCGACAGGCTCAGGGCGAACGGTTCATATTTCACAGGGCCGAATCATTAGGCCAGCGCGTGCAGGCCGACGCGGTTGCCGTCACCTTCATACGGAAACACAGCGCCCTCAGAAGGCCCCATGGATTCGCGGCGCATTTTGCAGTCCAGCACCGCTTCGTAAAAAGCCTGGGCCGGGTTGAGACGGGTGCTGGGGATTTCAAACCAGCTAATGGCGTGCTTGACGGTGTTTGTGATGAAAGGCTCCTGATGTGTTGAAGACGCCTTGATGATGCAGAGGGGCTCCTGACAACGTGGTGTCAGGAGCCCTGAAGGTCAGGCTATTCCGGCTTGATATTTCTGGCCTTCACCAGTTTGCCCCAGCGCTGCGATTCGACGGCTATAAAAGCGGCAAAAAGCTCTGGTGTGCCGCCGCCAAGTTCATTGCCTTGCTGGCGCATCTGGTCCTTGATCATCGGATCGGCGAGCGCTTTATTGGTGGCCTCATTGAGCTGGGCAATGATGGCAGGAGGCGTTCCTGCAGGAGCCACAAGGCCTTGCCAGTTCAGCACCTCAAAATCAGGCACGCCTGCTTCAACCATGGTCGGCAGATCCGGAAACAAAGGCGAACGTTTGCGGCTGGTGATGGCCAGTGCCCTTAACTTGCCCGCGCGGATAGACGGCGCCGCAGCGTACATCTGCTCAAACATCATGTCGACCTGCCCGCCCATCAAGTCACTCGTTGCTGGCGCACCGCCCCTGTACGGAATATGCGTGATGAACAGACCGGCAAGTGACTTGAACATCTCCCCGGACAGGTGATGCGAGCCACCCAGTCCGCCGGATGCAAAGCTCAATTTTCCGGGATGGGCTTTCGCTTCGGCGATCACATCCTTGACCGACTTGAATGGAGAGTTAGCGGGCACCATCAACACCAGGGGGCCACGCTCGATCAGGCAAATCGGTGCGAGCTCCTTGATCGGATCAAAACCCATCTTGGCAAACATGTGCCGATTGACTGAAAGTGGCGCAAAGTTACCCATGCCGATGGTGTAGCCATCGGGCTTGGCTTTGGCAATCATCTCGGTGCCAATGTTGCCGCCGGCGCCGGGTCGGTTATCAACAATCACGGGTTGTCCAAGCATGGTGGAAAGAAAACGGCCAAACTGCCGTGAACGCTGGTCCGAGTTGCCTCCCGCTGCATACGGGCAAATGAGCGTTATGGGTTTATTTGGGTAAGCCCCTTGCGCAAAAACATTCGCCAGTTGCTGGGCGGGCAGCGCTACAGCGGCGGCGGCCGCCTGCAAAATGACACGACGCTTCATAGATAACCTCAAATATAAAATTGACTGATCCCGCTTTTCGAGACACAAGAAAAGAAGCGTGTCGTTTCCGACACGCTTTTAAACCATGCGATGCATGGACCTTGAAAAACCCTGTCTCAATCCAATCAGAACCTGTAGCGCATCCCCAGGCCAAATTCGTTTTGCGACTTGGCGCCATTGGCCTGTGCAGCAAGGTAGCCACCGGTTGTGTTCAAGCGGTCAAACGCCAGATAAAGCTCGGTTGAGCTGTCAAAGTGATAGAAGACCGAACCATAAAGGGTATTGCGGTTACCCGTGGCCTTTGCAAGGATGGCGCTGGTGTCGCTGTATGCGTTCTGCACAAAGCCTGCGGCATTGACTCCCGCATTGTTGGCACGCATGGTCTGATAGCCCAGCTCATAGTCCCACGCACCGCCCGGGGTTACTTTGGTAGACAGGGTATAGGCAGTGTCATTGCGATCACCCAGACCTGCGGCTTGCTGTGCGTTGTACTTGTAGTAGCCGGCATTCAGGCGGATCAGCGGGCTGACCTGCACATTGCCGCCGAACGACACGGTGCGGTGCGTCAGGTTGCTGATGTTGGCGCTGGTGGCAAAGCCCGCGACAGTGTATCCATCGCCGTTGTAGGCCAGCGATCCGGTCTTGCTGGAACCAGTGTTGAAGCTACCGGGTACGGCGCCAAAAGCATAGGCAGCGCCGGCAACCAGTCCATTGGAAAAAGCTTTCTTCCACACCACACCATTGTTAAGGCGTGTACCTGTGGCGCTGCCTGCATAGAAAATCAACTGTTTGAAGTTGTTGTTGTTGGTGTATCCGCCTTCTTCGACAGACGCCTTGGCCGGACCATATGGGTCACCATAGACAGCGGAAGCTGCCGGATCACGACCCAGCGCATTTTGCCGTCCGAAAGTCAGCTTGCCGAGTGTCTTGCTTTCCACGCCCAACCACGCATCGCGGTTGAACAGCACGCCCGGAGTGTCCATGGCACCGGTTTGGGATTCAAATTCGCTTTCAAGCCTGAAAATAGCCTTGAGGTCGCCGTCGGCCGAACCCAGCGCATGTGAGCCTGTGAGCCCCCAGCGATTGCCGCTCATCCAGGATACCCCTGGGGAGGTCAAAGACTTTGCCGACGCAGTGGGCGTGGCGGCAGTGGCGTTGTTCTTGTTGAAGAGGGTAATGTCAATCAAGCCATAGAGGGTTGCGGTATTCGCACCGCTGGTGACCGTCAAACCGTTTGTGGTGAGTGCATTGCTCGCAGGCTTCGCAGCCATACTGCTTTGTTTGGCGCTATCGGCAGCGGCCAATGCCTGCGCCAAAGCTGCCTGCGCCTGGTTTGCCGCAGCCTGCGCTTGCTCTGCTGCAGCCTGTGCCTGCGCCAGCGCTTTTTGTAGCTGGTCGTTTGTCTGGGCTTGAGCCCCGACAGCTACCAGCCCGGAAGCCGCAGCGGTGATGATGATCCGTTTGATTTTCATGGTGTCTCCAGTAAGTAAAAATCCAGCGCCAAGGCGCCAGTGTTCAAGTCGTATAAGCTGAGACCACAGCACAGATATGCTGTCTCAAAGCCCACGGCGAATGTAGGGCGGCCTTGCTTTCAGTCCGCTTTCAGTTGCATACTTTCATCGCGTACGTTGCGTCGTGTGCGATGGGGCCAACGCATGACGGGTTTACCCGGGCGACAACCAGCAACAATGAAAGCGGATTGAAAGGCTCAGCTTGCTAGCATCAAGCGCCCGTGTGCATGCACTATTGGCAAGTGCGCAGAGACAAAAAAACAAAGCGAGACAACACCATGCGACGAAGAATTCTGCGTATATCTTTTGCCCTGTTGGTTGCTGCAATGGCGAGCACATCAGCGGCTCGAGAGAAAATCGTCATCATGGTTGGGGGGATTGAAAAACAGATCTACCTGCCAGGCGTACTTGCGCAGCAACTGGGCTACTTTTCTGAGCAAGGCCTGGATGTTGAACTGCTCACAGAGCCCTCGGGCATCAATGCAGAAGATGTGCTCCTCACAGGTGCTGCACAGGGCGTTATCGGCGCCTACGACCACACGCTGGATCTTCAGGCCCGCGGCAAAGCGGTGCAATCGGTCGTGCAATTCAGCATTGCGCCTGGTGAAGCGGAGCTGATATCAACCAGACTGGGCAACGAGGTGACGAGCGTCTTGCAGCTAAAAGGGCGCAAGCTCGGTGTCACCAGTTTGGGCTCATCAACGAGTTTTTTAACGCACTATCTGGTACTGATGAGTGGATTGAAAACAACCGACATCACGCTTGTACCGGTGGGCAGCGGCGCCACATTTTCGGCAGCACTTCAACAAGGAAAAATTGATGCCGGCATGACGACCGAGCCAACCACGTCGCGCCTGCTTGCGCTGGGACAGGCAAAAATACTGGTCGACCTGCGTACGCCCGAAACGACGCAAAAAATACTGGGAGGCTTGTATCCCTTTGCATGTCTGTACATGCAGACATCATGGGTAAATACGCATCGGGCCGAAACTAAAAAGCTGGCTGCTGCCCTGGTCAAGGCGCTCCAATTTATCAACGCTCACAGCGCGGCCGAAATAGCGGCTCAGGTCCCGGAGGAGTTCTATGCCGGAAACAAGGCGCTGTATGTACAGTCACTCGCAAATACCAAATCAATGTTTACCCCCGACGGTGTGATGCCGCCCAGCGGGCCTGCCACCGTTCTGAAAGTTATATCTGCTGTCAGCAAGCTGGTACGCGGCAAAAACATAGATCTTAAAAAAACCTACACCACTGAATTTGTCAGCACTGCACGTTAGTGTGGTGTTGCACGCTGGAGTCCAGGCAACTCTTTCTGGAGCGGCGCACGAAATAAGACGGTTACCAGCAAGCCAGCGCCGCCCACCGGCGTGCTGAGCTCAATCCGGGCGTTGCAGGCCTGCGCAATTTCCCGGACGATGGATAGGCCCAGTCCACAGCCGTCCGAACGGCTGTCATCCAGTCTGTAAAACCGTTCAAATACTTTTTCGTGCTGCTCCAAGGGGATGCCGGGGCCGTTGTCTTCAATCTGGAGCGCGACGCAGTTTTCTATCTGGCAAACGCGCGCGGTGACCCTGCCACCGCGCTGTGTATAGCGAAGCGCGTTGTCCACAAGATTTGCCACCAGCTCATGCAGTAACAGCGGCGTAGCCAAAACGATAGCGTACTCAATCTGCGCCTCAAAACCAAAGTCCATATCACGCTCCTGCGCTGCCAGTGCCTGGGCTTCCATTACCTTGCGAACCACACCCTGCAAATCGACTTCAACCTGTGCCGGCGGGTGACCGATGCCGGCCTGCGCCATGGTGAATGCCAGCAATTGGTTGACGAGACGGACACTTTGCTGAACGCTGGCATGCATGGCCAGCAAGACCTCTGTCCGGGCCGATGCATCAACCTGCCTCAGCGCATACACGACCTGCGTGTTCAGCAGCGTCAACGGGGTCCGCAACTGGTGCGATGCGTCGGCAATGAAACGGCTGTGTGCAGACATGTTTGAATCAAGCCGGCCAACGTAGTCGTTCAGGGCGCTGACCAATGGCTCAATTTCTGTCGGCACTGCATGTGTGTCCAGGGGGTCAAGCGCACCAGGCGCGCGATTTCGCATGCGGTCGCGCAGATCGATGAGAGGACGCATACCGCGCCGCATGCCAAACCATAACAGCAGGGCCAAAAGCGGAAAGAGCGCGAACTGGCTGCGGATGGCGCTTACCCAGATATCGCGGGCAAGCTCATTTCGCCCATCCAGGGTTTGACCCACCTGGATGATGACAGGGCCGCGCTCAGGGGCCGAAAAAAATGGCTGGGCAAATGCGACGGTGTGTATGCGCTTGCCGCGCTGCTCCACATCAGAATAAACAAACTCTTCAGGCAACAGTGACTGCGTTGGCGGTGCAAAGTCAAAGTAACCCGACAGCAACTGCCCGTCGTGGGTCGAGACCCGGTAGAACACCCTGTCTCGGCTGGGCGACACAAAAAGTTCAAGCGCTGCAGGCGGAATGATCACCTGCACAACACCTTCTTCAAGGTGAACCTGCTCGCCAATCATGCGCGCGGCGCCGAGCAGCATGCGCTCCTGAATGATGGTGGCAGTATCTTGCGACCGGCGATACGTCGCCCATGTATCCAGCATGGCGGCAAGCGCCAGAGGTACCAATAGCCACAACAAAAGCTGGGACCGGAGGCTTTTAAACACTTCGCTGCTTCAGGAGGTAACCCAGCCCCCGCAGGGTGATGATGGACACGTCGCAGTGCTCCAGCTTTTTGCGCAGGCGATGCACATAGATCTCTATGGCATCGGGCGAAATGTTTTCATCCACCGTAAAAAGCGACTCCGCAAGCACCTGCTTGCTGATGGTTTTTCCGGGGCGCATCAACAAGGCTTCGAGAACGGAGTGCTCGCGCGGCGTCAGCAAAAGTGGCTGGCTGGCGACTGAAAAAATGCGGGTGTTGGTGTCCAGCTGCAAATCGCCGCACGTCAGAACCGGGTTTTTATGGTTCGCCGTTCGGCGCATCAGCACCCGGATTCGGGCTTCGAGTTCGGCTACATCGAAGGGCTTGGCCATGTAGTCGTCAGCGCCTGTGTCCAGGCCCTCAACGCGCGCCTGCAAACTGTTGCTGGCCGTGAGGATCAGCACCGGCACATTGTTGCCGCGGGAGCGCAATTTTTTCAGTACCTCGGCACCACCCATCATTGGCAGCGCCAGATCAAGAATCACAAGATCGTAGGTTTGGGTTTGCAGCCGGTAGTTGGCGTCGTCACCATCGTAGGAACACTCGACCACGTAGCGGTCCTTGTGCAGCGTACGTGCGAGCCACTCGGACAAGTGTCGATTATCTTCAACCAGCAGGATACGCATGGAGCGACTTTAGCAGCAAGCCCCCAGCGAGAATACAGAGATGCGCCGGCTGAAGGCACCTAAGCGGCAGGGTTCAACGCCTCATCCAACAACTCCACCCAATGCCGCACAGGTGTGGCAGTGCCGCTTTGCAGGTGCGTGATGCAGCCTATGTTGGCCGAGGCTATGACTTCGGGTTTCATCTCTTGCAGGTGGCCGAGCTTGCGGTCGCGCAGCTGGTAGGCGATATCCGGTTGCAGGACTGAATAAGTGCCAGCCGAGCCGCAGCAGAGATGCGCTTCGCAGCTTGCCACCCTGATCTGGAAGCCCAGCTCGCCCAGGTGTTTTTCAACCCCACCGCGAAGTTGCTGGCCGTGTTGCAGCGTGCAGGGTGGGTGAAACGCGATTGGGGTGCCTGCGCGCGTAATCCCTTCGACAAGCTCAGGGCGAACGGTTTTCAGTGTGGTCACCAGCTCAGGCAGCAGCTCGCTCAGGTCACGCGTCAGCGTGCTGATGCGTGCGGCTTTTTCAGCGTACTGCGGGTCGCCCTGCAGCAGATGGCCGTAGTCCTTGACGGTAACGCCGCAGCCCGAGGCGTTCATGACGATGGCTTCGATACCGCTCTCTACATGCGGCCACCAGGCATCGATGTTGCGGCGCATTTCAGCCTTGCCGCCGTCCTGGTCGTTGAGGTGAAACTTGACGGCGCCGCAGCAGCCGGCCTTGGCTGCGACAACAGTCTGGATACCGGCGGCATCAAGCACTCTGGCCGTCGCGGAGTTGATGTTGGGCATCATCGCCGGTTGCACGCAGCCTTCCAGCATCAACATCTTGCGGGCATGGCTGCGTGTGGGCCACACACCGGCCTGTTGCTTGGGTGGCACCTTGTTTTTAAGCGTGGCCGGCAGCAGGCCGCGCACGGCCTGACCGAGCTTCATGGCGGGCGCAAAAAGCGGTGAAGGCAGACCTTCTTTCAAGGCCCAACGCAGAGTTTTTACAACCACGGGGCGTTCTACGCGCTCGTCAACCAGCTTGCGTCCGATGTCAATCAGATGACCGTACTCGACGCCGCTCGGGCAGGTCGTCTCGCAGTTGCGGCAGGTCAGGCAGCGGTCTAGGTGCAGCTGGGTCTTGCGGGTGGGCGCTTCGCCTTCCAGCACCTGTTTGATGAGGTAGATGCGGCCACGCGGGCCGTCCAGCTCATCGCCCAGCAGCTGGTAGGTCGGGCAGGTAGCGGTGCAAAAGCCGCAATGCACGCACTTGCGCAAAATGGCTTCTGCCTCCAGGCCGTCGGCGGTGTTTTTAAACTCAGGGGCGAGATTGGTTTGCATGATGTTCAGGGCGGCTGGTGGACGGCTTTGGCTTTGTTGTTGGCCTTCTGGCGCAAGCTACGCCGCCAGTCCAGAAAAAGAGGTGGCAGGGCCAAAGCCAGCAAGCCAATGGCCAGCGGCACTACCCAGACAAAGCCGACGTACTTGAACCCCAGCGCACCGACCAGCCCGCCGAGCACAAACATGCCCAACAGCGTGCCGTACAGCCTGAGCTTGATGCGGTTGGCGCGTACACGGGACTCCGGCGGGCTTTCGGTGCGGTTCCAGTAAAGCAGCTTGCCCAGCTCAATGCCCAGGTCGGTGATGACACCCGTCATGTGGGTGGTGCGGATTTGCGATGACGACATTTTGCTGACCAGTGCGTTTTGCAGCCCCATGGTGAAAGCCAGTACCAGCAGGGTTAGCGGCACGGCAAAGGGTGTCTGGCGGTTCAGCGTGGCGCCCATCAGCCCGAAAACCAGCAGCAGCACAGCCTCTACCAGCAGCGGCAAGGCGTATTCGCTGCGCAACCAGTGCTGGCGCGACCAATTCACCATTACCGCAGTAAATGCCGCACCGGCTGTGAAAGCCAGCAGGGCGCCCAAAGCACCCAGTACCAGTTTCATGTTGCCCAGGACGAGGTTGTCGGCCAGCATGGATGCAAAACCCGTCATGTGCGAGGTGTACATGCTAACGAGCAAAAAACCGCCGGCGTTGATAGCACCTGCATTAAACGCCAGCATGCCGCCCAGTAGCCGGTTGGTAGATGCCGTCCGGTGTTGCCCAGTGAGGTGACGCAGGCGGCGCATACATTGCCCGCCTTACCAGTCCAGCGACAGGCGATGCGGGTTAAAAACGCCGGCCGGGTCAAACTCCTGCTTGAGTTTGCGGTGAATCCGGTCCAGCGGCGACTTTAAAGTATCAAATCGGGCTGCAGTCCCCGTTTTTCGGTCACTTGCAGCTATAAAAAGAGTAGCGTGACCGCCAACCGATGCCACCAGGGCACGCAGGCCTTGCGCTTGCCCGGCCTCGACGCGCACCCAGCGCTGGCCACCGTGCCACTCCATCAGCGGCGTGTCCGGCAAGTCGAGCACGGGCGTGGTCTGCGGCACCGACAGCCGCCAGAGGTCTTGTGAGGCGCTGCGCTCTCTAAACCACGGCAGTTGCTGGTCACGGCAGGCCTGCCAGTCGGCGGCGACGTCGGTATTGTTTTTTCTTTCACCGCCCAGCGCCTTGCAGGCGGACTCGACCGCGGCGACGGCGCCGCGCAGGCGCAAGTAGAGCGTGCCGGCGTGGGGTGCACCGGACTCGTTGACCCAGCAGCTGGCGTTGAGCGGCAGCGGCTGGGCACCCCAGGCGTGGAGCCAGCTGAGCGCCTGGGCCTGTGTGCATTCAAAACGCAGGGTAGCCTCGCCGGGGGCGACCGGCAACACCTTCAGGCTGACTTCTGTCAACAGCCCCAACGTACCCATGGCACCGACCATCAGGCGCGAGACATCGTAGCCGGCCACATTTTTCATCACCTGGCCGCCAAAGGTCAGGTGTTCACCGCGGCCGTTGAGGAGTTTCAAGCCCAGCACGTAGTCACGCACCGCGCCGACGTTGGCGCGCGCCGGACCGCTCAGGCCGCTGGCCACCATGCCGCCAACGGTGGCATTTGCAGATCCAAAATGCGGCGGGTCAAACGCCAGGCACTGGCCGTTAGCCGCAAGCAGGGCATCAAGCTCACGCAGCGGTGTACCCGCGCCGGCCGTGACGACCAGCTCACTCGGCTCGTAAGCCAGCACGCCGGCAAGCGGCGCGGTATCGAGCGCCTCGCCCTCTAGCCGCTCGCCGTAAAAATCCTTGCTGCCGCCGCCGCGTATGCGCAGCGGCGTGCCCACGGCCGCTGCGGCGCGCACCCGGGCTGCAATCAGTTCAATGACATCGGTATCTGGTGGCATGGGCGCAATAGTAAGCTGGGGGGCCGGGCCAGAGCCTGATTTTTTTGAACAGCGGTTGTTCGGATTTTGCAATCACGGGACGCCGACCCGTCAGTCGAGGAAGAAATTGACCGGCAGGCCGGGCACCTCCACCCGCATCGAGAACACGCAGCCGGAGTCGGGCCAGGCCTGCAGCTCTGCCTCTGGGCGGCCGTGCCGGGCCGTGGTGAGGTAAAGGGTTTTCAGGTCGCTGCCGCCAAAGCAGGGCATGGTCGGGCAGCGCGCTGGCACAGCGATGTCTGCCAGCACCTCGCCGGCCGGCGAAATCTTCAGCAGCCGGCCGCCTTCGTACATGGCGACGTAGTAGTTGCCCTGCACATCGACGGCAGCGCCATCGGGCCGGCCGCCGTAAACCGGCATATCGGGCATGCCCGCTTGCCAGCCAGCTGGCTTGCCGGGGAACTGCATGAAGATGCGCTCCCGGCTCATGGCACCGGATTCTTCGTCCCAGTCCCAGGCGCGAATGGTGTGGCTGGTGGTGTCTGTCCAGTAGACAGTTGCCGCATCGGGTGACCAGGCCAGGCCATTGGCAATGGTGGCGCCGCCGGCTTTGAGCACCAGCTCCGGCGCCTGCCCATTTCGCACATCAAGCGAGAACAGCTGTGCACTGGCGACATCGCGCGGCTCATACATGGTGCCGGCCCAGAAGCGGCCGCAGGGGTCGGCCTTGCCGTCGTTGAAGCGTGTGGTGTGGGTGTCATGGCTGGCGGCTACCAGCTGCTGCAAATCGCCACCCCATTGGTGCGCCCGGTACATGCCGTCGCGCAGGGCGATCACCAGACCGCTGGCCTCGCCCTTGGTGCTGGCGGGTGCAATGGAGCCGGGCTCCATGGGCATGCCCCAGGACTGGACACTGCCAGTAAAAACATTGAGCCGCTGGATTTGCCTGCCGGGAATGTCTATCCAGTAGAGCATCTGCTCGTCAGGATGCCAGAAAGGGGATTCGCCCAGCCCGCAGGCTTGCGCTACTTCGGTTTGCCAGGTCATACCGTGCCTTTGTTTAATACGCAGTCCAAGGTGACTGTACAGGCAAAGAAAAGTACCCACGCTCTGCCGCTGCGCGGGTCGCTGCCCCCCAAGGGGGCCGTTTTTGCCTTGGGGCGGCCCGGCGGCAAAGAAAAGCCCCCACGCTCTGCCGCTGCGCGGGTCGCTGCCCCCCCCAGGGGGCCGTTTTTGCCTTGGGGCGGCCCGGCGGCAAAAAAACAGCCCGCTGACTTGCGCCAGCGGGCTGAACATCCAACGGAGACTCTCTCGTTTAACTGCATGCTGCAAGGGCTTGCACGCCTTGCAACACGCGGGCTAACTAATTAACGGTTGTAGGCTGTTTCACCGTGTGAGGTGATGTCCAGCCCTTCGCGCTCGTCTTCTTCGCTGACGCGCAGACCGATCGTCAGGTCGACAATCTTGTAGGCAACGAAGGACACAACACCAGACCACACCACGGTGATCAGCACGGCCTTGGCCTGAATCCAGACTTGCGAGATGATCGAGTAATCAGCTGCCGTCACGCTGGTTGCCGTGACCCAGTCACCGACAAAGCTTGGGCCACCCAAACTTGGGGAGTTGAACACACCCGTCAAAATGGCACCCAGAATACCGCCGATACCGTGCACGCCGAACACGTCGAGCGAGT
>JANYFF010000202.1 GCA_025362825.1 Polaromonas sp.
CGGTTTCAAGTACAACCCACCGAACGGCGGCCCGGCAGGCCAGGAGATCACGAACTGGATCGAAGCCGAAGCCAATCGTCTTCTGGAAGCGCGGCTCGAGGGCGTGCAGCGCAAGACACACGCCAAGGCCCTGCAAGCTGCAACGACGCACCGCCACGATTTTTTGAACGCCTATGTCGGTGACCTAGGCAGCGTGATCGACATGGACGTGATCCGCGAGGCAAAGGTGCGAATGGGTGTGGACCCGCTGGGCGGCGCCGGAGTGCACTATTGGGCAGCCGTTGCCGAGCGCTACGGCCTCGACCTGACCGTCATCAGCGAGGTCGTTGATCCGACCTTTGCCTTCATGCCGCTCGACTGGGACGGCAAGATTCGCATGGACCCGTCGTCGCCGTATGCCATGCAACGCCTGGTGGACATGAAGAGTCGCTTCGACATCGCTTTCGCCTGTGACACCGACCACGACCGTCACGGCATCGTCACCCCAGGGGCCGGCTTGCTGGCGCCCGACCACTACCTGGCGGCGGCCATCGACTATCTGTTCCAGCACCGCCCGGATTGGGGGCCTTCGGCTGCAGTTGGCAAGACCGTCGTCAGCAGCCGGCTAATCGATCGAATCACGGCCAGGCTCGGTCGCCGACTACTCGAGATGCCAGTTGGGTTCAAATGGTT
This sequence comes from Polaromonas sp., assembly GCA_025362825.1. Lineage (GTDB taxonomy): Bacteria > Pseudomonadota > Gammaproteobacteria > Burkholderiales > Burkholderiaceae_C > Polaromonas. Next base: position 673 of record JANYFF010000202.1, read on the forward strand.
CGCAGGCAGTCTGCAAAGCGGTGCGCTCGGCTTTGCCGGCGAAGAGAGTGCAGGCGCCACGTTCCTGCGCCGGGACGGGTCGGCCTGGACGACCGACAAGGACGGCATCGCGGCTGCGCTGCTTTCGGCCGAGATCACTGCACGTATCGGCTGCGACCCCGGCAAACGCTATGCGGCTTTGTCCGATGAGTTCGGCAGCCCGGTGGCGCGCAGGGTGCAGGCCCCTGCGACTGCGCAGCAGAAAGCGCAACTGGCGGCGCTCACGCAACAGCACATCACCGCGACCGAATTGGCCGGGGAACCTATCGAGAGCATCTTCAGCCACGCCCCAGGCAACGGCAAGCCTATCGGCGGCATCAAGGTGAACACCGCCAGCGGCTGGTTCGCCGCGCGACCCTCCGGAACCGAGAACATCTACAAGATCTATGCCGAGAGCTTTGTGGGCGCAGAACATCTGCAGCGCCTCGTGCAGGAGGCGCAGGCCATCGTCGATGCAGCGATTTTTTCTGCGCCTCCACCCTGAATGTCAATGATCCCGAAAGGCTCCCATGTCAGATTCCTTGACCCACGACACCCTGCAAAGGATGCACGCTTACTGGCGTGCAGCGAACTACCTGTCGGTCGGGCAGATATATTTGCGCGACAATCCGCTGCTCGAGCGCCCACTCACGCTCGCGGATATCAAGCCGCGCCTGTTGGGCCATTGGGGCACGACGCCGGGCTTGAACCTTCTCTATGTTCACCTGAACCGGCTGATCAAAGAGAATGATTTGAACATGATCTACGTCATGGGTCCGGGTCACGGCGGGCCGGGCATCGTGGCAAACAGTTATCTGGAAGGGTCGTACACCGAGCATTACCCAGCCATTGAACGCAATCGCAACGGCTTGCAGCGGCTGTTTCGGCAGTTCTCGTGGCCGCAGGGCATCTCCAGTCACGTGTCGCCCGAAGTTCCAGGCTCAATTCATGAGGGTGGCGAGCTGGGCTACTCCTTGGCCCATGCCTATGGCGCGGCGTTCGACAACCCCGATCTCATCGTCGCCTGCGTCGTCGGCGATGGCGAGGCCGAGACCGGGGCGCTGGCGGCGAGCTGGCATTCCAACAAGTTCTTGAATCCCGCGCGCGACGGCGCCGTGCTTCCAATCCTGCATCTGAACGGCTACAAGATCGCCAACCCTACGGTGCTGGCGCGCATCAGCCGCGAAGAACTGACCGATCTCTTGCGCGGCTACGGCCACGAGCCGCATTTCGTCGAGGGCGACGACCCGGCGCTCGTCCACCAGGCCTTGGCCGGCACGCTGGATGTGGTGCTGGCGCAAATACGCGACTTTCAACAACAGGCACGAGCGCTCGAACGGGGACAGCCTCTGCTGCGCCCTCGCTGGCCGATGATCGTCTTGCGCACGCCCAAAGGATGGACCGGGCCGAAGCGCGTAGACGGCAATCAGGTCGAAGGCAGCTGGCGCTCGCACCAGGTGCCGATTGCCGAGTTCAAGACCGGCGGACATGTGCAGCAGCTCGAAGACTGGCTCAAGAGTTACAGGCCCGAGGAACTGTTCGACGAGGACGGACGGCTGCGTGAGGAGCTGGCTACGCTGGCACCGACAGGCCAGCGCCGCATGGGCTGCAATCCGCACGCCAACGGGGGCACCTTGCTGAAGCCGCTGGGTATGCCTTCCTTCCGCGACTTTGCCGTGAAGTTGCCCGACCCGGGAGCCATGGAGGCCGAGGCCACTCGCGTCCTTGGCAGGTTTCTGCGCGAGGTGATGAGACTGAACATGAAATCGGCGAATTTCCGACTCTTCGGACCAGATGAAACCGCGTCAAACCGGCTGGATGCGGTGTTCGAGGTGTCCGACAAAATGTGGCTCGACGGTGTGCAGGAGGAGCTTGACAACCACCTCAGCGCCAACGGCCGCGTGATGGAAGTGTTGAGCGAGCACCTGTGCGAAGGCTGGCTCGAGGGCTACCTGCTCACGGGGCGTCACGGCCTGTTCTCGTGCTACGAAGCTTTCATCCACATCGTTGATTCGATGTTCAACCAGCACGCCAAGTGGCTGAAGGTGTGCAACCAGATTCCGTGGCGCAAGCCGATCGCGTCGCTGAACTACCTGCTCACCTCGCATGTCTGGCGGCAGGACCACAACGGCTTCTCGCATCAGGACCCCGGCTTCATCGACCATGTGGCGAGCAAGAAGGCCGATGTCGTGCGCATCTACCTGCCGCCCGATGCGAACACGCTGCTGTCGGTGGCCGACCACTGCCTGCGCAGCCGCAACTACGTCAACCTGATCATCGCAGGCAAGCAGCCTTCGCCGCAGTGGCTAGACATGGACGCGGCCGTGCGTCACTGCGCGGCCGGTGCAGGTGTGTGGGAGTGGGCCAGTAGAGACGCGGGTGTTGGTCAGGTCGACCCCGACGTCGTGATGGCCTGCGCCGGCGATGTACCAACGCTGGAAGCTCTGGCCGCCGTGACCCTGCTGCGAGCATATGTGCCCGATATCCGCATCCGCTTTATCAATGTCGTCGATCTGATGGTGTTACAGCCCCCATCCGAACATCCACACGGCCTAGCCGACCACGATTTCGATGCTTTGTTCACCGAAGACAAGCCGGTGATCTTCGCCTTCCACGGGTACCCAGCGATGATTCACAAGCTGACCTATCGGCGGCGAAATCACGCCAATATTCATGTTCGTGGATACAAGGAGGAGGGCACCACCACAACGCCGTTCGACATGGTGGTTCTTAACAACCTCGATCGCTACACACTCGCGCTGGATGCGATCCGACGCATCCCCAGGTTTGCAAGCCAGGTCGATGCGGAAACTGCACGCTACGAGACAACCATGCAGCGGCACAAGCGCTACATTGGCGAGCATGGCAACGATATGCCGGAGATCCTGGACTGGCGCTGGTCGGCATGAAGGCCCATGGATGAGCTCGCTGAACGTTCTGGCTCTGAACATCGGTTCGTCGTCACTCAAGTTCGGCTTGTACCGGGTCGATTCGACCGGAGCTGAGAAGTTGTTCGGCGAGAGTATCGCGACGGCTGATCATCCGGACGCGATCACCCATATCGCTAGCGTTCTGGCAGCGTCCGGGATGCCGCCACCGGATGCCATTGGTCACCGCATCGTGCATGGCGGGTTTGCGCTGCGGCAGCATTGCCGCATCGACGATGCGGTGTTGCGCCAGCTGCAAGCCGCCAGCGCCTTTGCGCCGCTGCACGTACCCGCCGCGCTGGCGCTCATCCGTTTCGCACAGGCGCACTTTCCCGGTGTTCCTCAGGTCGCGTGCTTCGACACTACCTTTCATGCCGACCTGCCGGAGGTTGCGCGAGTGCTTCCGATCGCCAGCGAGCTGCAATCGGAAGGCGTCCAGCGCTACGGCTTCCATGGGCTGTCGCTCGAATCGATCGTGCAGCAATTGGGCGGCGGCATGCCAGTACGGCTGGTCATTGCACATCTCGGCAACGGTGCAAGCATCACCGCTGTTAAACACGGAAAATCGATTGACACCAGCATGGGCTTGACGCCCACCGGCGGCGTGATTATGGGCTCGCGCAGCGGAGACCTGGACCCTGGCCTGCTCGTGTACCTGATGCGCGAGAAGCGGTTTGACGCTGCCCGAATCGAAGCCCTTGTCGATCACCAATCCGGGCTCAGGGGGATTTCTGGGCTGGATAGCGACATGCAGCAATTGCACGAAGCGGCGCAATCCAACCCGGACGCGCGGCTGGCCATCGAGATGTTTTGCCAGTCCGTGCGCAAGCAGATCGCCGCGATGATCGCCGTGTTGGACGGGCTTGACCTGCTTGTCTTTACTGGCGGAATCGGCGAGAACGATGCAGTTGTGCGTGCGTCTATCTGCGCTGGTTTGTCTTGGATAGGCGTAAATCTGGACGAAGCCCGCAACTGCTTGGCGAGCAATCCGATCAACAACGCCACATCGCGATGTTCGGTGCAGGTTCTCGTGTCCAAGGAAGACGAGCAGATTGCCCGGCATGCTTGGGCCCTGGTCGCGTAAACTCGCATGCCGTCAGCAGTAGGAAGAGGGTCTCTCGTTCTCGACTGGCCACAATGGTCGGGCCCCCTCGCATTCGATCGAGCACATCAGGTTGATGATGGCGAAGCTGCCTTCGGATCTTCGTTGGAGACGCGTAGTAGCCGAAGGCTATCTGCCCCGGAACCGATTGGCCCGATCGACAAGACTGATCATCTCGGCGGCCGCATGAATTGTCAGCCGATGCGGTGTGAAACCCCGTCTCGGCAAGATGTACGCCGCCATTTCGCGAATCACTTCAAGCTGTTGTTCACCGGCTTGAGCCAACAACGCGATGACGAGGTTTTCGAGCGCAATGACGCGCACTTGAAGCTGCACCAGCTCGGCATTGCTCAACGGTGGTGAATCGGCCTTTGGCTCGCGAAGGCCAGAGCCAGAGTCCGGGTCGGCGGGCCCAGCGCCGCCCTCGTTCTCCCAACGTGCGAGTGCGCGGGCGCGCAAGCGTTGAGCAGAATCGGCGCGACGATCAGGCGCGTCGGCTGAGTCGAAGGTCATGCGTGAGACGTGCTGGCAAGCGCGCCTGAGCCAGGTTGCGTGATGGTGCCATCCGGGACACCGTCGATATGCATCTGCAGCCACCATTCCAGCAACGCCAGGTGCCACAGCTTGCTGCCTTGGATGCGCGTGAAGTGCGCCTCCGGGTTAGCCAGCAGCTTGTCGACGTAAGCGCGCTGGTAAAGTCCGCGCTGGATGCAGGCATCTGATTGCAGGATGGCGCGCATCAGTTCGAGAAACGGGCCGCGTACGTGCTTCAGCGCCGGCACAGGGAAGTAGCCCTTGGGTCGGTCAATCACCGCGTCGGGGATCAGGCCGCGCGCGATGGCCTTCAGCGGATACTTTCCCCCTTCCTTGAGTTTGAGCTCTGGCGGCATGCTGGCGGCGAGTTCGACCAGTTCATGGTCGAGGAATGGCACGCGCACTTCAAGCCCCCAGGCCATTGGCATGTTGTCCACGCGCTTGACCGGATCGTCAACGATGAGGGTAGTGACATCAAAACGCCAAACCTCGTCGAGAAAGCTGTCGGCCTGCGGCTTTGCCAGTTCGTGCGCGACAAGCTCGCGGGTCACATCAGACACCTGCCAGGCAGGCTCGATCATTTCAAGGTACTCGGCATGGTCGCGGTCGAAGTAGTGCCGGCCGAAGCGTTCGACTGGCGGGCCTGCTTCAGCATCCATCAACGGATACCAAAAGTACCCGCCGAACACTTCGTCGGCACCTTGTCCCGCCAGCACAACCTTGACTTCTTTAGACACCCGCTCGCTGAGCAGATAGAAGGCGATCACGTCGTGGCTCATCATGGGTTCGGCCATTGCCGCTACGGCCTCGGGCAGTCGCGCCAGCACCTCGCTGTTGGGGATGAGGTGTTTGTGATGACGGGTCTTGAAATGCTGCGCGATCAAGTCTGAAAACTCGAATTCGTCGGCCTTCTCCACGCCCACACTGAGGCCCCCGGCGCCCTTGACATCTTCGAAGCCGATGGAGAAGGTCAACAAATCGTCCACGTGATCTGCCAGCAGCCCGACGAGCAGACTGGAATCCAATCCGCCAGACAGCAACACGCCCACTGGCACGTCAGCAGCCAGGCGATGGCGCTCGACCGCGCGTGCAAGAACCTCACGGGTTTTTGCCAACCAATCGGCCTCGGACAGAGCCTGCTCGGGGCGTGTGGCATTCAAAGTCCAGTACACCGCCGACCTGATCTGCTGGTCGATGCCCACCAGCAACGTGGTTGCAGGCGGCAATTTGCGCACCCCACTGAGAATGGTGCGCGGTGCGGGCACCACGGTGTGCAAGGTGAAATGGTGGTGCAGGGCGACTGGGTCGAGGGTCTTGTCGATGCCGCCGCCAGCCAGCAGTGCCTGAAGGCTTGACGCGAAGCGCAGCCGTTCGCCGTCCTGCGCCAAATAGAGCGGCTTGATGCCGAAGCGGTCGCGCGCCAGGAACAGGCTGGCGCGGCGCGAGTCCCACACGGCAAAGGCAAACATGCCAAAAAAACGCTGCACGCAGGCCTCGCCCCATGCGTGGTAGGCCTTCAGAATGACTTCACTATCGCCCTCGGAGAAGAAGGTGTAGCCCATGTCAATGAGTTCCCTGCGCAATTCCCGGTAGTTGTAGATCGTGCCGTTATATACCAGGGCCAGTTGCAGCGCGGTGTCTACCATGGGCTGGTCGGCGCTGCTTGAAAGGTCGATGATTGCCAGACGCCGGTGCCCCAAAGCCAGAGGCCCCTCAGTAAACGTACCGGCATGGTCTGGCCCGCGGCGTGCCAGCTTTTCGGACATGCGCTTGATCGCTTCCATATCTGGCGATGCGCCATCGAACCTTAATTCTCCGCAAACTCCGCACATGGGATGTTATTGCACTGCTGGGGCAAACAGCAATGCATGCATTTGCGCCCGTTCCGCCACAGTGGGCCACCCAGTGGCTTCATCCGCCACGGGTGTGCTGGACCAATCAACCCGCCCCTGCGCGTCGAACCGGACCAAGGTGTAAGTCTCATTGACCACGGTGTCTGGCGCTCCCGCTTTCAGGCGCACATACCAGTCGGCCAGGCGCAGGGTCTGGCCTGCCAACATGGGTGCCAGCGCCTGGCCGCGTGCCAATGACACATACAGGGCATGCGGGATGGGGTGAACGCCGTTGCCACCATCGAGCAGGAACACATACGAGGCATGCCCGGCATCTCCTGCGCACTCGTTGCCCGGGAGATGGCAGGTGCGCCCCGACCCATCCACCGTGCTGTACACCGGCGCAAAACCACCGCCTGGCGTGCGAAAATTAGTGGTTTGCCCCCGGTACATCCGCGCCGCCACCCATTGCACTGCGCCGCAATAGGCATAGGCGCGAAGGTCGAACTTCAGGGTCTTTGCCGCGTCGTGCTCTTCGATTTGGCGCTCACCCGGCGCGACGATGGCCTGGGCGACATAGTCACCCGCCAAGATGTCCTGCCAGACTCGCCGCGTCAGCTTGTCACCCCGGTAGGCGGCACGGCTACCAAAGCCGGCCACCGGTTTGAAAAACAGACTGCGGCGTGCGCTCCAAAGACGTTGCTCATCTGCGGCATTGACCACTTCGGTATGCGGCACGTGCTCCAGCAGCAATTGTTGTGTGGCCTGCGCAACGCCCAGAGCCTGAAGCTGCGCAGCATCGCTGAGCAACGCAAGGCGGCGTTTGTCGGCATACAGCGCATGGGCCCGTGGATGCGGCGTCAACACCACGGCTTGCTGCACATAGGCTTCACGCAGGGCGGCGCTTGTGGCTTGCTCCAGGTAGAAGTCGGTCAGCCGGTTGTAGACCAAGTCGACGGCGAGATCGCCGTGCCACAACACGCCGTTACGCCATTCGAGCGAAGCTGGGTCGGCAATGACTGCGCGCAACCCGTGCCGCTCGAATAGTTGCTGGAAAAGCAGGAATTCAGGGTAGAGGTACTGCGCTTCGGGCGCCTCATCAACAATGGCGATGCTCGCCAGTGGCTGGGCGTGGCCAGCCAGGCGCCATTCATTGCGGAACATATCGACGATAGGGATCTCTAAGGCCGTCACGCTGGAAAGTGTAGGTTCCATCGCCTCCATCGCGGTGCAGCAGGCACGCTGTGCGCGGGCCAGAACGGCATTGAGCATGGCCCCGCCTGCATTGGTGTTGATCTCGATCAGTCCCAGGTGGCCCTGATGGAGGTGAAAGTCGTAGCCAAAGAAAGCCCCGTGTGGACCGCCATGGCCCGCACGGGCCATGGCGGGCGCAGAGGCCAGCACCTGCTCCTGGTAAGCCGGCAAGGCAACGACCGACTCAATCGCCCGAATGACCTCAGCTATGGACTGCAACTGTGTCGCTGCCACGAACACGGGCTGCGCCGCGAACAGGTAAGGGCATCGTTCCCGGACCATGGCAGACAGTCCTGGCTGGCCCAGTTCCGATTCGAGCGCCTGCGCCAGTACGTCCTTGTCTAGGCTGAAGCAAAAGCATGCGCGGTTGAGCGCGTCGAATGCGCCAAGAGGTGCACGGTGTGATGAATTGGGGTTGGAAGATGTCAACGTTGCGTTCATGCTTATTGATGGGCGGTGAGCGTCACGATACAGGCCACCTCCAATTCGTTCGGTGCGGTGTCGCACAGACCTGCAATCCGCAGCACGCATATTCTGCTGTCAGCTGACCAGCTTCTGTTCGGCTACGCCGGTGCGCTTCGACTTTGCGTCACTAAGTTGCTGCTTGTACGATTTCAT
>JANYFF010000294.1 GCA_025362825.1 Polaromonas sp.
CTGCCGGTGTGGGCGCGCGAAATCTGGCCGAATGCCTGAGCCTGCAGCTGCTGGACTGCCGGGATTGTGACGAGACGCGCGCGGCCATACGCATGTGCAAGCAACCGATGGAATTGCTGGCCAAGCGCGATCTCAAGCGCCTGTCGCAGCTTTGCGGTTATGCCGACAACGTCATCAAAGGCGCGATTGCCCTTATTGCCCGGCTCGACCCAAAACCGGGCAGGCGTTTTGTCAACCTCGAGCGCAACCTGGTAGTGCCCGACGTCATCGTCGTCAAATCGGGCCGCGGCTTCAAAATAACGCTGAACAGTGACGTCATGCCACGGCTTCGCGTGCACGACATTTATGCCAATGCACTCAAGCAACACAAAGGCCAGAATGGCCAGGCGCTACAGCAACGTTTGCAAGAGGCGCGCTGGTTCATAAAAAACATTCAACAGCGCTTTGACACCATATTGCGCGTCAGCACCGCCATCGTCGAGCGGCAGAAAAACTTCTTCAGCCACGGCGAACTTGCGATGCGGCCGCTGGTGCTGCGCGAGATTGCTGACGAGCTTGGTCTGCACGAGTCCACCATCTCCCGCGTGACTACGGCGAAATACATGAGCACGCCTTTCGGCACCTTCGAGCTCAAGTATTTCTTCGGCTCCGCGCTCGGTACCGAAACCGGTGGCAATGCATCAAGCACTGCGGTACGCGCACTGATCAAGCAGTTCGTAGTGGCCGAAAGCACCAAAAAGCCGCTCAGCGACAACCAGATATCCCAGATGCTCAAAGAACAGGGCATTGAATGCGCGCGCCGTACCGTCGCCAAATACCGTGAAGCGCTGAGAATTGCGCCGGCCAATTTACGTAAATCACTCTAGAAGTATTCGCCAGAGATACCGTTCGTGTTGAGCTTGTCGAAACGCTCCCCAATTTGCGCGGACAACTAGCTTCGAGAGGCTCTGGCCGAACGGAATAAAGTCAGTCTGCGGTAACCCAAACATCTATCATGAACCAGCTCCAATTATTTTTACCCTGCGCCGCTGGCGTTGAAGCCCTGCTGGCCACTGAGGTGCAGCGTGTCACGGGCATCACCGGCAAAGCCTGGCGTGCCGGCGTCCAGTTGCAGGGCTCGTGGCGCGATGCCCTTCAGCTCAACCTGCACAGCCGCCTTGCCCAGCGTGTGCTGATCGAGCTGGCGCACAACCAGTACCGCAGTGAGCAGGACCTCTACAACGCGGCTGCCAGTGTGGCCTGGGAAATCTGGTTCACACCGAAGCAGACTTTCAAGGTCGAAATCACCGCCCAGCACAGCCCGCTGACCAGCCTGAATTTTGCTGCGCTTAAGATCAAGGATGCGATTGCCGACCGCTTTCGCGAGAAGTTTGACGTGCGGCCCGACGTCGACACCCGCTGGCCGGATGTGCGGGTATATGTCCACCTGACCACTGAAACTGTCACGATTTACATTGACACCTCCGGCGAACCGCTGTTCAAACGCGGCTGGCGTGAAGACAAGGGCGATGCGCCACTCAAGGAAACCCTGGCCGCCGCCATGATTGCGGCCAGCGGTTGGGACGTGCTGTGCCAGGACGGCGTGCCGCTGTATGACCCCTGCTGCGGCTCGGGCACGATTGCGATCGAGGCCGCGCAGATCGCCTGCAACATCGCGCCCGGTATCAACCGCCGCTTTGCGTTTCAGAAATACCTGCCGTTCCAGCCGCACGTCTGGGATGGCTTGCTCGATCAAGCCGGTGCGTCCATCACGGAGCCGACGGCGGCGGTGTTTGGCAGCGATGTGTCCTTCCGGATGGTGGACTTTGCCGAGCGCAATGCCGAGCGTGCGGGGGTTGCCGATGCGGTACAGTTTCGCGGCGGTGACGCCCTGCAGCGCATGCCGCCAGCGCCATCGGGTGTCATGCTGGTCAATCCGCCTTATGGCGAACGGATTGACGTGGCCGGTGTTGCAGGTGTATCTGCCGCAGAAGGTGCCCAGCGGCGTTCGCAGTTCCAGGGGCAGAGCATCGACGAATTTGGCCAGCCATTGGCTCAGGATGACGCGCAACGAGAACCGCGCCGCGACCGCAATGCGAACCCTGCACGCGAGCAGGCCGTGACAGAGAGCGGCGAAGAGGCGTCTGACTTTTTCCCGCAGCTGGCTGCGCACTGGAAAAAGAATTACGCCGGCTGGACGGCCCATGTGCTGACGCCCGACCTCAAGTTGCCCGGCAAGATGCGGCTGAAGGAGTCGCGCCGCGTGCCGATGTGGAACGGCCCGATCGAATGCCGTCTGTTCCGCTTTGACATGGTCGCCGGTTCGGCACGCAGCAAACCCGCCCGTGACGCGTGAACCGATTGTCCTGGACACCAACATTGTCCTGGACGTGTTTGTGTTTGCCGACGTTGCAGCCGCACCGGTCAGGGCGGCGCTGGAAGCCGGCCAGCTGGACTGGCTGGCCACGCTGCCCATGCGTGAGGAGCTGGCACGCGTGCTGGCCTACCCGAAAATTGTGCCGCGCCTGGCGTTTTACAGCCTCACGGCGCAAGACGTGCTGGCCGCTTTCAACAAACATACCCGGTTGGTCGAAGTTGCCGCAAGGGCCAAACTCATCTGCCGTGACCCGGACGATCAGCAATTCATAGACCTTGCCGTTGCGCACCAGGCTTTGCTGCTGAGCAAGGACAAAGCCGTCATTTCAATGGCAAAAAGGCTGCTAGCCCAGGGAATCCGGGCGCAGGTCGCTATTTAATTCATAGCATAGTCGATTTCGCTGCCTAGTACGCGATGTTGACTTCGGTTTGCCGGCCGGCACCCGCCGCCTGTTTGAACGCGCGGGTGATCAGGCTGGTTGTCACGCTGGCAAAGTAGCGTGCGCCAAACTGGCTGTATTTTTCTTCGTCGGCCTCGGTGAGCGCAATCGTGCCGCCGCAGTTGCCGCTGGCGGCAATGGCGCGCAGCGCGCGGGCTATCGCGTCCTGCACTTCGGGTGCGCTCCAGTTGTCGTCAAAGCCCATGGCGTGTGACAGGTCGTTGGGGCCGATAAAAACGCCATCCACGCCTTCAACCGATGCGATGGCGGCGGCATTCTCAACGGCCTCCGGCGTTTCAATCATGACGACCAACGCAATGCCTTCGTTGCTGCGCTTTGTGTGCGAATTGCCGCCAAAAGCACCATAGCCGGCCGCGCGCGAGCTGAAAGCGCTGCCGCGTTGGCCGGCGCCGGGGTAGCGCACAGCCTGGACCAGCGCCCGCGCTTCATCAGCCGTGTTGACCATGGGTACCTGAACGGCGCCTGCCCCCATGTCGAGGATGCGCGCCATGTCGCGCGCAAAGCAGCGAACCACCGTGGCGATGCCGCTGGCACGCGCCGCGCGAAGCATGTTTTCAGTGGTTTCCAGGTTGGCGCAACCATGTACGTTGTCAATGATCACGAAGTCAAAACCGGCATAGGCACACATCTCGATGATGGCCGGGCTGGGCAGCGCATTGAAGACGCCGCGCAGGCGCTCCCCGCTGCGCAGCATGGCCGGCATGCGGGTATCCAGAGGGTGGCGGATGTCCATGGCGTGATTCCTTTTATATAAAAACGTCTTGAGGTGCTGTGCCGGATCGCTCAGTCAATCGAGATATGGTTGCTTTTGATGAGCTCGGCAAACTTGACGGTTTCGTCCTGGATGAACTTGCGGAACACTTCGGGCGTCATCGGCTTGGTCGTGAAGCCCTGGGCCGCCATTTTTGCCTTGACGGCGGGTGAGTCCAGCACGGCCACGACTTCCTGATTGAGGTAGGTGATGACGGCCGGCGGCGTGCCTGCCGGTGCAAGCAGGCCCAGCCACGTCACCGCTTCAAAACCCGCAACGCCGGATTCTGCAAGAGTCGGCAAATCGGGCTGCAGCGAAGACCGCATCAAGCTGGTCACGGCCAGCGCACGGGCCTGGCCGTTTTTTGCGAAGGCCAGTGCAGTTGTCATGTTGTCAAACTGCATGTCGATCTGGTTGCCCGCAAGGTCCACCAGCGACTGGCTGCTGCCCTTGTACGGAATATGCACGGCCTTGCCACCAATGCGGTTGAGCATCATCAGGGTGGTCAGGTGTTGGGACGTACCGTTGCCGCTGCTGCCGTAGGAGATGGCGTCAGGTTTGGCCTTGATGGCCGCCACCAGCTCCGGCACAGTGCGTGCGCCTGACTTGTTGCTGGCCAGCAGCACCAGCGGCGTGCTTGCCAGCTGGGTCACAGGGGCGAAATCCTTGTCCACGTTGTAACTGATTTTTCGCAGCAGGCTTGGGTTGACGGCCAATGCGGTTTGGGTGCCCAGCAACAGCGTGTAGCCGTCGGGTTTGGCCCGGGC
>JANYFF010000339.1 GCA_025362825.1 Polaromonas sp.
CGCCTGCAGCACTGGGCAGAAACCGTGCCAGACCGCAGCTTTGTTGCCCGCCGCGAAAAGCTGGCCGACGGCAAGACCGGCGACTGGCGGCATGTGAGCTACGCCCAGGCGTGGCAAAGCGCCCGCAGCATCGCGCAGGGCCTGATTGACCGCGGCCTGAATGTTGACCGCCCGGTGGTGATCCTGTCTGAAAACGACATTGAGCACGCCATGCTGGCACTCGGCTGCATGCTGGCGGGCGTGCCCTTCGTGCCGACCTCGCCGCCGTATTCGCTGGTCAGCCAGGACTACGACAAGCTGCGCCATGTGCTCGCTACGGTCACGCCGGGGCTGGTGTTTGCGTCAGACGCTGGCCGCTACGCCAAAGCCATCAACGCAGCGGTTGACCCGGGCATTGAGCTGGTGCTGACCACTGGCTACATCGACGGCCGCGCTTCAACCCCTTTTGCAGAACTCGCCGCGACCCCAGCGACCGCGGCTGTTGATGCCGCCATGCAGGCGACCGGGCCCGACACCATCGTGAAGTTTCTCTTCACCAGCGGCTCGACCAAAATGCCTAAGGCCGTGATCAATACGCAACGCATGCTCTGCGCCAACCAGCAGCAAATGGCGCAGTCCATGCCGGTGCTGGGCGAGGTGCCGCCGGTGCTGGTGGACTGGCTGCCGTGGAACCACACCTTTGGCGGCAACCACAATTTCGGCATTGTGCTGTTTCATGGCGGCACGCTGTACATCGACGATGGCAAGCCGACGCCTGCACTGATGGCCGAGACACTGCGCAACCTGCGCGAGATAGCACCGACGATTTACTTCAATGTGCCGACCGGCTTTGAAGCCATCGCCAATGCCATGAAGACCGATGACGCGTTGCGCCGCAACCTGCTGTCACGCGTGCGCATGTTTTTTTATGCCGGCGCCGCGCTGGCGCAGCCGGTCTGGGACAGCCTCTATGAGTCGCAGGTAAAAGAAACCGGTGAGCGCATCGTGATGAGTACCGGCCTGGGCATGACCGAGTCGGGGCCCTTTGCCATCTTTGTCACCAACCCGCACGTCAAGGCCGGCGACCTGGGTGTCCCGACACCCGGCATGGAACTCAAGCTGGTGGCGTCGCAAGGCAAGACCGAGGTCCGCTACAAGGGCCCCAACGTCACGCCGGGTTACTGGCGCGCGCCGCAAGAGACCGCAGAAGCGCTGGACGAAGAAGGCTTTTTTTGTACCGGCGATGCCGTACGCTGGATTGATGAATCAGATATCCACCTCGGCCTAAAGTTCGACGGTCGCATTGCCGAAGACTTCAAGCTTTCGACCGGCACCTTTGTCAGCGTCGGGCCGATGCGCGCCAAAATCATCGCCGCCGGTGCGCCCTACATACAGGACGTTGTGCTAACCGGCATCAACCTGAAGGAAGTCGGCGCGCTCGTCTTCCCGACGCCACTGGTGCGCAAGCTTGCGGGCATGTCTGCCGATGCACCGCTCAGGGAGGTGCTGGACAGCGCTCCTGTCATTGCGCATTTCCAGCAAGTGATTGACCAGCTGGCGCAAACCGCGACTGGCAGCGCCAGCCGCGTGGCGCGCCTGCACGTGGTGAGCGACGTGCCTTCGCTCGACAAGGGTGAGGTCACCGACAAGGGCTCCATCAACCAGCGCGCCGTGCTGACGCATCGCGCAGAGCTGGTGGATGCCCTGCACGCTGACAGTGTCCAGCCGATTTTCAAACCCGCCACATCCTGAAGGCTAGAGACATCATGCAACGCAAAGGTTTCGCTTCACTTTTCAACGACGTCTGGATGCTGGACGGCGTGCGCACGCCCATGATCGACTACTGTGGCGCCCTTGGCCATATCTCGCCAACCGATCTTGGTATCAAGGCGGCACGCGCCGTGCTTGAGCGCGCCGGTGTGCCGGGCAGCGACATCGACTCGGTGATTGCCGGCAACATGGCGCCCGGCGACTTTGACCAGTTTGTGCTGCCGCGCCATGTTGGCCTGTATGCCGGTGTGCCGATGGAGGTGCCGGCCATCATGGTGCAGCGTATCTGCGGCACTGGCTTTGAGCTGTTCCGCCAGGCGGGTGAGCAGATCCAGAGCGGTGCGGCCGATGCCGCGCTGGTGGTCGGCAGCGAGAGCATGACGCGTAACCCGATTGCCGCGTTTGACCACCGCACCGGCTTCAAGCTGGGCGCGCCTGTGGGCTTCAAGGACTTCATGTGGGAGGCCCTGAAGGATCCGGCGCCCGGCATCAATATGATCCAGACCGCAGAAAACCTGGCCAAAAAATACGGCATCACACGCGAGCAGGTTGACGAGTTCGCGTCCAGCTCGTTTGCCAAGGCAGTGGCCGCGCAGCAGTCGGGCTTTCACGCCGGCGAGATCGTGCCCGTCATCAGCGAAAAGTTTGAGCTCGAAGGCTATGCACCGCGCGGCATCCGCCTGCAGGGCAAGGTCACAGAAGTCGCGCACGACACCCACGCTCGGATTTCACCCGTCGAGGTGCTGGGCAAGCTGCGCCCAGTCTATGAAGGCGGCGTGCAGACCGGCGGCAACAGTGCTGCGCTGGTCGATGCCGCCGCGGCTGCCGTGGTCGCCTCCGGCGCCTACGCCAGGGCGCACGGCAAAAAACCGCTGGCGCGCATTGTGGGCGCCGCTGCTGTCGGTGTGCCGCCTGAAATCATGGGCATAGGTCCGGCCCCGGCGATTCGCCTGCTGCTTGAGCGCTGCGGCCTGAAGCTGGACCAGATTGGCGTGTTCGAGATCAACGAAGCCCAGGGCGCACAGACGCTGGCCGTCAGCCGCGAACTGGGCCTGGACATGCGCCGCCTCAACGTCAACGGTGGCGCCATTGCACTGGGCCATCCGCTGGCTGCGACCGGCGTCCGGCTGACTATCACCGTGGCCCGTGAAATGCAGCGTACCGGTCTGCGTTACGGCATCTCGTCGGCTTGCGTCGGCGGCGGACAGGGCATTGCGCTCCTGCTTGAAAACCCGGACGCTGCCTGAAGCCCCAACAGGGTAAAAGGCTAAAAAAAGCTATAAAAAGTGCTGGTAGCCCAGGTATTTCGGCCGCGTAATGCTATTAAAAATATAGCAAACAGATTTTCCCCACGATTTTCGGAGACATGACATGAACATTCAAGGACAGGCAGCGCTGGTCACCGGCGGCGGTTCCGGCCTCGGCGAGGCCACAGCGCGTGAGCTGGCAAGACTCGGCGCAAAGGTAGCGCTGTTTGACGTAAATCTGGCGGGCGCCGAAAAGGTTGCCGTCGACATCAACCTGGCGCACGGAGCCGGCACGGCGGTGGCCTGTGCCTGTGACATTACCAGTACTGACAGCCTGCAGGCGGCGATGGCCAAAGCGTCGGCCGCCAACGGCCCTGCGCGCATCCTGATGAATGTTGCCGGCATAGGCGCCGCCAAACGCGTGGTCGGCAAGGATGGCAACGCCGCACCACTTGAAGACTTCGCCAGGGTGATCAACGTCAACCTGACCGGCACTTACAACGCCAGCCGTCTGTTTGCGGCGGCCTGCGCAAAGCTTGAGCCACTGGAAGGCGGCGAGCGCGGCGTGATGATGTTCACCGCATCGGTTGCGGCTTTTGACGGGCAGGTTGGCCAGCAGGCCTACAGCGCGTCCAAGGGTGCGCTGGTCGGCATGACCCTGCCGATGGCCCGCGACCTGGCGCAGCACGGCATTCGCGTCTGTACCATTGCGCCCGGCCTTTTTGCGACACCGCTGATGCAGCAACTGCCCGAGGCCGTCCAGGCCTCGCTGGCGGCCAGCATTCCTTTTCCGCCTCGTCTGGGTAAGCCGGAAGAGTTCGCCCAGCTCGCCGCGCACATTGTCACCAACGCCCACCTCAACGGCGAAGTCATCCGCCTGGATGGCGCGCTGCGCATGGCACCGAGGTAAGCCGCATGCCTAAAACCATCATCTACGAATTCCCTGTCACGTTTGGCGACTGCGACCCCGCCGGCATTGTTTTCTATCCGAACTTTTCAAGGTGGATGGACGCCTCTTCGTTGAACTTCTTTGTGAAGTGCGGTGTGCCGACCTGGCGCGAGCTGGTCAAGACCACCGGCATCATCGGCACGCCGCTGCTCGAGATACACACAAAGTTTTCGCAGCCCGCTACCTATGGCCAGACGCTGCAAATCCACACCAGTGTCGAAGAGTGGAAGGGCAAGGTGTTCATCCAGAAGCACCGCGTGATGCGCGGTGAAGACCTGATCTGCGAAGGCCATGAAACCCGCGCCTTCTGCATTCGCCACCCCGACAACCCTGAGCGT
>JANYFF010000341.1 GCA_025362825.1 Polaromonas sp.
CTTTTTGATGTCTTCATCACTGGCGTTTTTGGGAACGCCGAGTGTGTCGTAGTAGTCTTTTTTTGCCATGGCGGTAAGGATCAGGAAGGCTTGTTAAACAGGATTCGGTACTTGGAAAAAGCCCGGAAAAGGATCAGACACCGGTGTGGAACCCGACATGCAATAAACGCAAAAGCGGAAAGCCGGGATGTCTCCTGGTTTCCGCTTTACTGAAAGCAATCAGCGCGCCAGTCATTTCGCGCGTTGACTGTCAGGCATCAGGCAATGACGCCTTAGCCCTTCTTGACTTCCTTGACCTCGGCGTCAACCACATTGTCGTCGGCTGGCTTGGCTTCGGCCTGGGTTGCGCCTGGTCCACCGGCTGCACCGCCTGCAGCTGCAGCTTTTGATGCCTCCATGTCGGCATACATCTTCTCGCCAAGCTTCTGGCTGGCTTCCATCAGCGCCGTGTTTTTGGCTTCGATGGCAGCCTTGTCGTCACCCTTCAAGGCTTCTTCCATGTCCTTGATGGCGGTCTCGATTTTTTCCTTCTCGCCGGCTTCGAGTTTGTCGCCGTACTCGGTCAACGACTTCTTCACGCTGTGCACCATGGCTTCGGCGTTGTTCTTGGCCTGCACGAATTCGACTTTTTTCTTGTCGTCTTCGGCATTCAGCTTGGCGTCTTTGACCATTTGCTGGATTTCAGCTTCAGACAAACCGGAGTTGGCCTTGATGGTGATCTTGTTTTCCTTGCCGGTGCCCTTGTCCTTGGCGCCGACGTGCAGAATGCCGTTGGCGTCGATGTCGAACGACACTTCAATTTGCGGCGTGCCGCGCGCTGACGGTGGAATACCTTCAAGGTTGAACTCGCCCAAGCCCTTGTTGCCGGCGGCGATCTCGCGCTCGCCCTGGAACACCTTGATCGTCACAGCCGGCTGGTTGTCTTCGGCGGTCGAGAAGGTCTGTGCAAACTTGGTCGGGATGGTCGTGTTCTTCTTGATCATCTTGGTCATCACGCCACCCATGGTTTCAATACCCAGGGACAGTGGTGTCACGTCCAGCAGCAGCACGTCGGTGCGGTCACCAGACAGAACCTGGCCTTGAATCGCAGCGCCGACGGCGACAGCTTCATCAGGGTTCACGTCCTTGCGGGGCTCTTTACCGAAAAAGGCCTTAACGGCGTCCTGCACTTTGGGCATGCGGGTCTGGCCACCGACCAGGATCACGTCATGGATATCTGACACGCTGATGCCGGCGTCCTTGATGGCGGTACGGCAAGGCGCGATGGTGCGCTCGATCAGTTCGTCGACCAGGCTTTCCAGCTTGGCGCGCGACAGCTTGACCAACAAATGCTTGGGGCCCGATGCAGGGTCGTGTGCAATGTAGGGAATATTGACTTCGGTGGCCGCGCTGTTGGACAGTTCGATCTTGGCTTTTTCAGCCGAGTCTTTTAGGCGCTGCAGGGCCACAACGTCCTTGCTCAGGTCAATGCCGCTGTCTTTCTTGAACTCGGCAACGATGTAGTCGATGATGCGCTGGTCAAAATCTTCACCACCCAAAAAGGTGTCGCCGTTGGTGGACAACACTTCAAACTGTTTTTCACCGTCAACATCGGCGATTTCGATGATGGACACGTCAAACGTGCCGCCACCCAGGTCATAAACCGCAATCTTGCGGTCGCCTTTTTCCTGTTTGTCGAGGCCAAAGGCGAGGGCAGCAGCGGTAGGCTCGTTGATGATGCGCTTGACGTCCAAACCGGCAATACGGCCAGCGTCTTTTGTGGCCTGGCGTTGTGCGTCATTGAAGTACGCAGGCACCGTGATGACGGCTTCGGTCACAGGCTCGCCGAGGTAGTCTTCGGCGGTCTTCTTCATCTTGCGCAGGATGTCAGCAGAGACCTGCTGAGCCGACATTTTTTTGCCGCGCACTTCAACCCATGCGTCGCCGTTGTCCGCGGCCACGATGGCGTAGGGCATGAGGGCAATATCCTTTTGAACTTCTTTCTCGCTGAACTTGCGGCCGATCAGGCGCTTGACGGCATACAGCGTGTTCTTCGGGTTGGTCACAGCCTGGCGCTTGGCCGACGTGCCGACCAGCACTTCACCGTCTTCCTGGTAGGCAACGATGGATGGCGTCGTGCGCGCGCCTTCCGAATTTTCGATCACGCGGGGCGTGTTTCCTTCCATGATGGAAACGCAGCTGTTGGTCGTGCCCAGGTCAATGCCAATG
>JANYFF010000346.1 GCA_025362825.1 Polaromonas sp.
TGAAGGCCTGACTCGAAACGTCGGCATGCACGCTGGCGGTGTGCTGATTGCCCCCGGCAAGCTGACTGATTTTTGCCCCTTGTACATGCAGCCCGGCAGCACTTCGGCAGTCAGTCAGTTTGACAAAAACGACGTAGAGGCGATTGGCCTCGTCAAGTTTGACTTTTTAGGACTTGCAACGCTGACCATCCTGGAGATTGCGCGTGAGTTCATCATGGCGCGCCATCCATCGCAAAAAGATTTCAAGTTCGAGAACCTTCCGCTTGATGACGCTCGCGTTTACAAGCTGTTTGCAGAAGGCAATACCGAGGCCGTGTTCCAGTTTGAAAGTGTCGGCATGCAGCGCATGCTTAAAGACGCAAAGCCTGACCGGCTCGAAGATTTGATCGCGATGAATGCCTTGTATCGGCCGGGTCCGATGGACCTGATTCCGACCTATATTGCGCGCAAGCAGGGCAAGGAAGTGCCCGAGTATCCGGACCCGCGCGTCAAGCCGATGCTGGAGGAAACCTACGGCATCATGGTCTACCAGGAGCAGGTGATGCAGACCGCGCAGATTCTAGGCGGCTACTCGCTGGGCGGCGCAGACATGCTGCGCCGCGCAATGGGTAAAAAAGACGAGAAGGAAATGGCTGCGCACCGCGAAATTTTCCGCAAGGGCGCAGGCGGCAACGGTTTGAGCGAGGAAAAGGCCGACGAGGTCTTTGACCTGATGGAGAAGTTTGCGGGCTACGGCTTCAACAAGTCGCACTCTGCCGCCTATGCCTTGCTGGCGTACCACACGGCCTGGCTGAAGGTGCACTACACAGCCGAGTTTTTCGCTGCCAACATGACGGTGGAAATGGGCGACACCGACAAGCTGAAAATCCTGCATGGGGACGCGATAAAGATGGGGATTTCATTCGAATCGCCTGACGTCAACCGCGGTGACTATCGCTTTGAGCCGACCAGCAACACAACTGTCCGCTACGGTCTGGGCGCCATCAAAGGCACAGGCGAGCAAGCCATTACAGCCATCGTCGCAGCGCGCCTGGCCGGTGGCTTGTTTACCTCGCTGTATGACTTTTGCGTGCGCGTGGAACGCACCAAAATCAACAAGCGCACGGTAGAGGCTCTGATCAAAGGCGGTGCGTTTGACAACCTGCACTTGAACCGCGCGGCGCTGCTGGCATCGGTTGACCGGGCCTTTGAGTTCGCCACCGCTACCGAGGCCAATGCCAACCAGGGCGGCCTGTTTGACATGTCTGACTCGCATGCCGCCAGCACGCAGGAGCCGGCGCTGGTCGAGGTCATGCCCTTCGGTATCAAGGCGCGCCTGGTCCATGAAAAAACCGCCATCGGTTTTTACCTCTCAGGCCATTTGTTTGATGAGGTCGAAGCTGAAGTGCGCCAGTTTGCAAAACTGAAACTGGAAGACCTGCTGGACTCACGCGAGCCGCGCCTGCTGGCCGCCATCGTGACGGATTTGCGCGTCATCAATGGCAACCGGGGCAAGGTCATCATCTTCAAGCTCGACGACAAGACCGACACACTGGAAGCCTCTGTCGATGAGGCCACCTACAACGCCCACAAGCACCTGCTCAAGGACGACGAGCTGGTAATTGTGCAGGGTACGCTGCAGGGCGCATCCGAGCGGTTCGGGCGGCGCTTCAAGGTCACGCAAATCTGGGACCTTGAAACCGCGCGCTGCAAGTTCGGCAAGTATCTGCGGGTGGCCGTTAACGGTGCGGCACCGGATATTTCACGCCTGGTACGGGACTTTCCACCACGCCGCGAGATGTCAGAGCAGGGCGAGCTGGTGCGCGGACTGCCAGTGCGACTGAGCCTGCGGCGGGAGGCGGATTTTGGCAAGGTAAATGCTGATGTGGTGCTGGGTGAGGGGGCAAAATTCTTCCCTACCGATGCCGCGCTCGCCAGCTGGATGGCACAGGCCGATAAAGGCCTGGCGAGCATCGTTTATGAGTAAAAAATGGCTGCAACCCCGGTAAAACCGGCGTCTATAGCTATCTATTTAATAGCAATCAGTCTTTGGGTCTGAATTCGATGATCATCGGAGTGGGCACGCGGCCATCCACATCACGCGGCATGGTTTCGGTGCGGATGATGGCCTTGATCACCGCGTCATCCCAGGCCTTGTTGCCGCTTGGCTTGACAAGCCTTTGGCTCATGATGGTGCCGTCAAGCCCTGTCCGCACTTCTACCTCGGCGCTCGGATTGCCCTGGATGTCTTCAGTGAAAACAATATTTGGCCTGACCTTGGCCTTGACCTTGCCACCGTAGCTGGCTGAGGGGCCGGCAGATTTCAGGGCGTTGCCTTTGGCTGTGTCACCGCCGGTGGCACCGGCCAGGCCCATCGCCCGCGCAAGGTTTTGTTTGCGCTGCTCGGCCAGACTGGTGGCGCTTGCCTGCTCCTTGAGGTCCTGCTTTTTCGCTTCGATCTTTTTGGCGTCATCCACCGCTTTGCGTTTGGCCTGGTCTTCCTTCAGCTTCAATTCGCGTTCTTTTTCCTTTTCTTTTTTGGCCAGCAGCTCTGCTTCTTTTTGCTGTTGCTGTTGCTGTTGCTGCTGTTGTTGTTGTTTTTGTTTTTGTTGCAGGAGCTTGCGTTTTTTCTCCTGCTCCAACGCGATGTCTACGTCGGGTGCTATTGGCGCCGTTTTGACGACCGGTTCAGGTGGCGCGGGGGGCGTCGGTGGCGGAGCAGGCGGTGGCTCAACGAGTTTGGGGGCTGCTTCTTGCTGGACCGTTGACCAGATTTCCGCCTCGAAAGACACCGTGTCGTCGGTACGCTTCCAGTTCACGCCCCAGGTCAGCGCGGCGATCAGCAGACCGTGGGCCAGCAGCGCCAGGCCAAAGGCGCGCACCGAGCCCGCATCGCGCGGCGGGCCAAAGTCAATGCGGTCTGCGGCGCTGGGCATGGGAATCGGCTTGACTGACCTGCTTATTTGCCGGTCTGTACCGACAGGCCAACACGCGACACGCCAGCTTTTTGCAGGTTGTCCATCACCTTGACGACAGTTTCGTATTTGATGGACTTGTCGGCGCTGATCACAACCGGTACGGCGTTGGCGCCAGCCTTGACGTTGGGCTCCATCTTCACAATGTCGCCGGCGACATTGCCGACGTTGCTGGGCACCGCATCGGTCTTGATCTTGATCTGGATAGCCTCGTCCTTGCCAATCAGTATCTGCACCGGATTTAGAGGCTGCGTGGGCGCCTTGCCGACTTTAGGCAGCGCAATCATGCTGGGCGTGATTAGCGGTGCAGTAACCATAAAGATGATCAGCAGCACCAGCATGACATCGATAAACGGCACCATGTTGATTTCACTGATGGTGCGCCGGCCCCGGCCGCGTGAAGAGACTGCAGGCATATCGTTTTCCTAGCCAAGCGGCCGCCGCGCCGGGCCGCCCCAAGCAAGGCTAGCCCCCTCGGGGGGCAGCGTATTACACGAAGTGAAAAGCGTGAGGGCCAACATCTAGTGGCCGGAGGGCGATTGCGCACCCAGATTGCGCTGCAGGATATTGGAAAACTCTTCGATAAAGGTTTCCAGCTTGTTGGCAATGCGGTCAATATCGTGCGCAAAGCGGTTGTAGGCCACGACGGCAGGAATGGCTGCGAACAGGCCGATGGCAGTAGCCACCAGCGCTTCGGCAATGCCGGGCGCAACCGTGGCCAGCGTAACCTGCTCCAGCGCAGCCAGACCGGTGAAGGCATGCATGATGCCCCATACCGTTCCAAACAGCCCCACATAGGGCGACACCGAGCCGACGGTGGCCAGGAAGGACAGGTTGGATTCAATGGCATCCACTTCACGCTGATAGCTGGCCCGCATGGCACGGCGCGCGCCGTCCATCAGGGCGCCTGCGTCCGTGATCCGGCGTTCGCGAAGCTTCTGGTATTCACGCATGCCGCTGGCAAAAATCCGTTCCATCGAGCCTGAATGCTTGGCGTTTTGTGTGGCGCCTGCAAACAAATCGTTCAGACTGGTACCAGACCAGAACTCGCGGTCAAATTCTTCGTTGAGCTTTTGCACCCGCTTTAGGGAGATGATCTTGCGGAAAATCGCCGCCCAGCTGGCGATGGAGACACCGACCAGTAAGGCAACAACACCCTGCACGACCCAGCTCGCGTGGAGGATAAGACTGACGATTGAGAGATCCTGGTTCATTTGAAGCTTTGGGTAGTGGGTTTCAGACGGTCAAGAATGGCGGCGGGAATCCGTGCGGGCTGCAGGCTGGCGACATCGACCCAGCCAATGCGTATGCTGCCCTCGCAAAGCAGGGGAGTTGCATCGCCGGATTTTAATAACACCTGCTGCGCGATTGTCATGGAGGCGCGGCCCGATTCGACCAGGCGCGCTGTGACCAGGAGTTCATCGTCCAGGCGGCAGGGCCTGAGGTAGCGGACATTGGTCTGGCTGACCACGAACATCCCGCCGGTGCTTTCCTTCAAATGCTGCTGCGCAATGCCCAGTGATCTGAGCCATTCGGTGCGGGAACGTTCAAAAAACTTAAGGTAATTGGCATAAAACACGATTCCGCCGGCATCGGTATCCTCCCAGTAGACCCGCAAGGGCCAGCTGAAGTCTGGCCCAGGGCTGTGCGGGCTAGGCAAGCACAGCCTCCAGCCTGGCGACGGCGGTTTGCAGGTGTTGCATGGAGCTGGCTGTTGAAAAGCGTACGAACCTTTCAGGCGCGGCCTGGCCGAAATCCCGGCCTGGTGTGATGGCGAGGTGGGCGCGTTTCATGAGTTCAAAGGTGAAATCCCAGCTGCCATTCATTCCCCATCGCCTTGCGATTGTTGAGCAATCAGCGTACGCATAAAACGCGCCATCCGGCATGACCGGCACGGTAAGGCCGAGCCGGTTCAGCTCCGGGATGAAATAGTCGCGCCTGGCCTTGAACTCGATCCTTCGGCGTTCGTACTCGGCCAGGCTTTCAGGCTCAAAACAGGCGAGGGCTGCATGTTGTGCCACGGTGCTGGCGCAGATAAAAAGGTTTTGTGCCAGACGTTCAATGACCGGTGCCAGCGCTTCAGGCACCACCAGCCAGCCGAGGCGCCAGCCGGTCATGTTGAAGTATTTGCTGAAGGAGTTGATGCTGATGATGCTTTGGCCCAGCTCGCCGGGCATGCCCAGCGCAGAGTGGCCAAAATGCGCCTCGTAGCTCAGGCCCAGGTAAATCTCGTCAATCAGGGTGATGCCGCCGCGCCCATGCACAAATTCATGGATGCGCTGCAGTTCTTCGGGCGCGATGGATGTGCCCGTCGGGTTGGACGGTGAGGCCAGCAACACGCCGCGGGTGTGCGGCCCCCAGGCGGCCTCGACCTTGCTGCGGGTCAGTTGAAAGCGTTCTTCGGCCGTCGTCGGCACAAGAATGGCACGACCCTCGGCGCTGCTGACGAAATGCCGGTTGCAGGGGTAGCTCGGGTCCGGCATCAGGATTTCGTCGCCGGCTTCTATCAGCGCCAGGCAGGCGAGTTGCAGGGCTGCCGAGGCGCCGGCCGTGATGATGATGCGGCTGGGGGCGACATCAACCTGGAAACGCGAGGCGTACCAGCCGCTGATTTTTTCACGCAGCGCTTCAAGCCCCATGGCTGGTGTGTATTGCGTGCGGCCCTGGCTAATGGCTTGGGCTGCGGCTTGTTGGACCAGCGGGGGTGCGGTGAAATCCGGCTCGCCGATGTTCAAAAAGATCATCGGGTCAGCGCTGTGGGCAAACTGCTGCGCCATGGTCGAGGCAGCCTTGGCGACCTCCATCACATAGAAGGGCTCAATCCGCTCGGCCCGCTGGGCGATTTTCACGCGTGCCTCTTTCAGGCTTGCCGGCCAGCGTCGGCGGCGACTTCAGCCGCGCGCAGGGACGGTGCGAGCTTGTGCAGCACGCCGTTGACGTATTTGTGTCCATCGGTGCCGCCAAAGGCCTTGGCCAGCTCGATGCATTCATTGATGACCACGCGGTAGGGCACATCGAGGCAGTTTTTGAATTCGTAAGCGCCTATCCATAGCACGGCATGTTCGACCGGCGAGATTTCGGCCATGGGGCGGTCAAGCAGTGGCGTGATGCTGGCGTCCAGGTCGGCCCCCTGTTCAATGCAGCCGTGCAGCAAGGCATCGTAGTGTGCCGAGTCAGCCTTGTGAAAGCCCACCAGGTCACGGGTAAATGCATCTATTGAATCTGCCTCGTTGCGGCCAACCTGGTGCTGGTACAGCGCCTGCATGGCGAATTCGCGTGCGCGTGTGCGTGGCGATTTGTCGGCTGCCTTTTTCGCGCCCGTGTCCGTCAGGCCGGTGCGGGTTTGCGGGGGTCGTTTTGGTTTTGTAGTGGGATCAGCCATGGAGCGCCAGTAAGGTAAAGAGGTGGATTAAAAGCGTCAGGCCGGCTGAGTCACAGCGGCACCGTCAGGCGATTTCGTTCAGCAGGTTGGCCATTTCGACTGCAACGCGCGCGGCATCGACGCCTTTTTCGGTCTGTCTTGCGACGGCCTGCGCCAGGTTTTCTGTCGTCAAAATCGCATTGGCAATCGGCAACTGGTAGTCCAGTCCCAGACGTGTGACCGCTGAGCCGCTTTCATTGGAGACCAGTTCAAAGTGGTAGGTCTCGCCGCGAATGATGCAGCCCAGCGCGATCAATGCATCGTATTTGTCACTTTCGGCCATCGCCTGCAAAGCGCAGGGCACCTCCAGCGCGCCCGGCACCTTGACGTGTGTGATGTTGTCTTCGTTCACACCCAGCGCGGCAAGCTCGTGCCTGCAGGCGTCGGCCAGCGCGTTGGTAATGCTTTCGTTGAAGCGGGCTTGCACAATGCCGATGACGAGTTTGCGCCCGTCCAGCTTGTCGGTTGATCCTTTTTCTGCGCCAAACACGATGATTTCCCCTGTGTGAATATTGTTTGTTATTTGGTGATGTAACCGACGACTTCGAGGCCGTAGCCGACCATGCTCGGCAGGCGGCGCGGGTTGCCCATGAGTCTCATCTTGTGAACGCCACATTCGCGCAAAATCTGTGCCCCGATGCCATAGGTACGTAAATCCATGCGACCGCGTTCGGGCGCCTGGCTGGCGCGGGCCGTGCCTTCAAATTGGGCCAGCAACTGCGTCGCGCTCTCGCCGCAGTTGAGCAACACCACCACGCCCTGGCCTTCGCTGGCAACGTGCTTGAGGCTCTGGTCCAGGTTCCAGGAATGCATGGAGCGGCCGGTTTCAAGTGCGTCCAGCACCGACAGCGGTTCGTGCACGCGAGCGGCAACGGTATCTTCGGGCGTCCACTGTCCCTTGACGAGCGCAAGGTGCAAGCCCTGTCCCGGCTTGTCGCGGTAGGCGTGTGCGGTGAACTCTCCAAAGGCCGTCTGCAGCTTGCGGCTGCCGATTTTTTCAATCAGCGATTCATTGCGACTGCGGTATTCAATCAGGTCGGCAATCGTGCCGATTTTCAGGCCGTGCTCTGCTGCAAAAAGCAGTAAATCCGGTAGACGGGCCATGGTGCCGTCGTCCTTCATGATTTCGCAGATGACCGCTGCTGGCGAGCAACCGGCCATGGCGGCCAGGTCGCAACCCGCTTCTGTATGGCCGGCACGCATCAACACGCCGCCATCGACCGCTTGCAAAGGAAAGATGTGACCCGGCTGGACCAGGTCATTGGCAGTGGCCTTTGGTGCCACGGCCGCCTGTACGGTGCGTGCGCGGTCCGCAGCCGAAATGCCGGTGGTGACTCCCTCAGCAGCTTCAATTGATACCGTGAACGCCGTGGAG
>JANYFF010000390.1 GCA_025362825.1 Polaromonas sp.
CCCAAAAACGCTTCCTGGCCGATGCGGCCCACCAGCTCAAGACACCGCTGGCCGGGCTGCGCATGCAGGCCGACCTGGCGCAGCGCGAAACCGATGCTGATGAACTGAAAAAATCACTCAAGCACATCGGCCAGTCGAGCATTCGCGCCACCCACACCGTCAACCAGCTGCTGGCGCTGGCGCGCGCAGAAACCACAGGCCGCAGCCTGGCCAAACAGCGTGTGGACATGGTCCATATCGTCTCGGAGGTCATGGCCGACTCGGTACCGCGCGCGATTGAAAAGAAAATTGACCTTGGCTACGACGGCCCGGCCGCCGGAGAAAAGCCAAGCCAGCTTGAAGGCAACCCGACGCTGCTCAAGGAGTTGGTGCGCAACCTGCTGGACAACGCGATTGCCTACACACCCGAAAACGGCCAGGTCACGCTGCGGCTGATGTCCGACCGCTTCAGCGGTGTGCTGGTGTTGCTGGTCGAAGACTCCGGCCCGGGCATTCCGGAATCCGAACGCGAACTGGTTTTCCAGCCGTTTTACCGCGCGCTCGGAACCAACGTGGATGGCTCTGGCCTCGGCCTGGCCATCGTGCTTGAAATTGCCAGCCAGCACGACGCCACGATCAGCATAGAAGACGCCGTTCTGCCCGGCCATCCGCAAACGCCCGGCACCCGCATTGCCGTGCGATTTGCTGGCATGGATCTGGTCAGACCCACCTGAAAGGGCACCATGCACACCACCGCCAGCCGCCTGAAAATCGGTCTTTCTGCCTGCTTTTCCCACGCTGACCCGACACGCTCGCTGTTCAGCGGCAAAACCCTGCAATACGTCGAGCAATCGATTGCGCACTGGCTGATGTCCACCGGCGCCATGGTGGTGATGGTCCCCTGCCCGACCGGCAGTACCCAGCGTGGTGATGTGACCTACAAACACTATGCGTCATGGCTTGATGGCCTGGTACTCCATGGTGGCGCTGATGTGTGGCCCGGCAGCTATGGGGAAACCCCTCTGGAAGAACGCTGGTCCGGCGACCGCATGCGGGACGAATACGACAAGGCACTGGTGGCCGCGTTTGAAGCCGTTGGCAAGCCGATGTTCGGTATCTGCCGCGGTCTGCAGCTGCTCAACGTGGCTTTCGGCGGCACGCTTTACCAGGACATCAACACGCAGGTCCCTGCATCGTTTGTGCACCGCGACCAGGAAATTTACGACCAGAATTTTCACAGCGTCGACATCGTGCCAGGCAGCGGCCTGTCGGCGCTGTATCCGGGTGTCGAACGGGCGCGCGTCAATAGCATCCACCACCAGGCGATCAAGGATTTATCACCCGAATTCGAGGCCGAGGCTTACAGCGTGAGCGACGGCATCGTCGAGGCCATTCGCCGCAAGGACAAGTCAAAAAGCTACATCGCAGCCCTGCAGTGGCACCCGGAATTCCATCAGCCAGGCTCCGACACGATTGACGATGCGCCGGTGCTAGAAGATTTTTTGTCTGCGGTGACGGCTGCGAAAGCAGCAGCAGCGCCAGGGCAAAAAAGCCGCTGACGCTTCGGCCAACCCTACCAGTTGACTTCGCGGTCGGGCGTGGCGCCGATGCGGTGAATCGACAGGTCAGCGCCTTCGTATTCTTCTTCCTGGGTGAGTCGCAGACCAAGCGTCGCCTTGAGCACGCCGTAAATCACAAAGCCCGACAGTAGCGCCCAGACCACGCCCATGACGCTGCCAATAAGCTGGGCGGCAAAGCTCACGCCTCCTAGCCCGCCCAACGCCTTGCTGCCGAAAATGCCAGCGGCGACGCCACCCCACAGGCCGCACAAACCGTGCAGCGGCCACACGCCCAGCACATCGTCTATCTTCCATTTGTTCTGCGTCAACGTGAACATCACGACAAACACGCCGCCTGCCACACCGCCCACCACCAGCGCGCCCAGCGGATGCATCAGGTCCGAGCCGGCGCATACGGCTACCAGCCCGGCCAGTGGACCGTTGTGGACGAAGCCGGGGTCGTTTTTGCCGAAGACGAGGGCAGCCAGCGTGCCGCCCACCATGGCCATCAGCGAATTGACGGCCACCAGACCGGAAATCTTGTCTATGGTCTGTGCGCTCATGACGTTGAAGCCAAACCAGCCCACCGTGAGGATCCATGCGCCCAGCGCCAGAAAGGGAATGTTCGACGGCGGGTGCGCTGACACCGCGCCGTCCTTGCGGTAGCGGTTGCTGCGTGCGCCCAGCAGGATGACCGCAGGCAAGGCCAGCCAGCCGCCTACCGCGTGAACGACGATGGATCCGGCGAAATCATGGAACTCGGCGCCCGTCAGGGACTTGATCCAGGCCTGCACCCCGAAGTTCTGGTTCCAAACAATGCCCTCAAAAAACGGATAGACAAATCCTACGATGGCTGCTGTAGCAATAAGTTGTGGATAGAAGCGCGCACGTTCAGCAATGCCGCCAGAAATAATGGCTGGAATAGCCGCCGCAAACGTCAGCAGAAAAAAGAACTTGACCAGCTGATAGCCGTTTTGCATGGCGAGCTGTTCAGCGCCGACGAAAAAATGCGTGCCGTACGCCACGCCATACCCGACCAGGAAATAAGCCACCGTAGAGACTGAAAAATCCACCAGGATTTTGACCAGCGCGTTGACCTGGTTCTTTTTGCGGACGGTGCCCAGCTCCAAAAAGGCAAAACCAGCATGCATGGCCAGCACCATGATGCCGCCCAATAAAATGAACAAGGCGTCTGAGCCCTGTTTTAGTGCTTCCATAAGTCCTCTTTGTCTAAAATGTATTGTTGTGGTGCGTTTTTACAGCATTTTTTGAAATTGCACCAAATATAAGCAAGAAATGCGCCACAACCGTGCATAAACGGTCTTCGATTTATTGGCGTCAAATTGGTTGCGGGAGCAACTACAATGCAGCCTGTCATTGGGGAGTAGCCGCCCTTCTTCCAACAGGATGAAAGGGGCTTGCGTCAACACACTTGCCAGGTTTTGCAATAAAACCGGCATGGCGCAACCAGTCGTTCAGACCTGGCGAGACCTTTGACTGCACAGCCTCCATAGCTCGAAAGAGCTGTTGGCCGGAGAAGTCGTGCAGTCATTGGTTTATGTTCCGGCCGGAGTCATGTAATGGAAGCTTTCCTCGTATCCACCGGTATCGTCGCCCTCGCTGAAATGGGCGACAAGACGCAACTCCTCGCGCTGGTGCTGGCCGCGCGTTTTCGCAAACCGTGGCCCATCGTACTGGGCATCTTTGTCGCCACCATCGCCAACCACGCCATGGCCGGCGCGCTCGGCGCCTGGGTCACGACGCAGCTCAGCCCCCAGGCCTTGCGCTGGATTTTGGGCGCATCGTTCATCGCCATGGCGGCCTGGATGCTGGTGCCTGACAAACTTGAAGAAGATACCGACAAAAAAACGCCGCGCTTTGGCGTTTTCGGCACCACGGTGCTGCTGTTTTTCCTGGCCGAAATGGGCGACAAAACCCAGATCGCCACCGTCATGCTGGCGGCCCGTTACGAAGCCTATTTCGCGGTGGTCGCCGGCACCACGCTCGGCATGATGCTGGCCAACGCGCCTGTCGTCTGGCTGGGTGAACGCATGACGCGGCTGGTGCCGCTGCGTGTGGTGCACATCGTTTCGGCGCTCATCTTTTTGGCCTTCGGCCTGTTTGCCCTGCTGGGCGCGGGTTGATATACTGCAAAAGCGCCGATTTGCCACAGCTTGCGGGCGCTTAACAAGTTCAGCTAAAGACGCCTGCCAGCCCGGCCTCGCCTTTAGCGATGCCGGGTTTTTTGTTTCTGACTGTCCATTTTTTCATGTTGATCGCCACGCCACAGTCCATGCACTTTGCAGACGTTTTGCCTTTGCAAAGCGGCGCGTCGATACGTGCCTACGACCTCAGCTATGAAACCTACGGCACGCTGAACGCCGATAAATCCAACGCCGTGTTGATCTGCCACGCGCTCAATGCGTCGCACCATGTGGCCGGCGTCTATCTCGACGACGCTGGCAAAGTCGTGGACAAGTCCGAAGGCTGGTGGGACACCATGATTGGTCCCGGCAAGCCGGTCGACACCGATGTGTTCTTTGTCATTGGTGTCAACAACCTCGGCTCCTGTTTTGGCTCGACCGGCCCGATGCAGATCAACCCAGATACCGGCGACATCTACGGCGCCGGCTTCCCGGTGGTGACAGTGCAGGACTGGGTCAATGCGCAGGCCAGACTGCTGGATGCGCTGGGCATTGAAACCCTGGCCGCCGTCATGGGCGGCAGCCTGGGCGGCATGCAGGCGTTGAGCTGGACGCTGCAGTACGCAGCGCGCGTACGCCATGCCATCGTCGTTGCCAGCGCGCCCAACTTGACGGCTGAAAACATCGCCTTCAACGAAGTCGCCCGCCGTGCCATCGTCACCGATCCGGACTTCCATGGCGGCAACTACGGCCGCCACGGCGTGATCCCCAAACGCGGCCTGGCGATTGCCCGCATGATTGGCCACATCACCTACCTCAGCGACGATGTCATGAACGAAAAATTCGGACGCCAGCTGCGTGAAATTTCTGCCATCCATGAGACCGGTTACAGGTTTTCAACCCAAGAAGTCGAATTCCAGATTGAAAGCTATCTGCGCTACCAGGGCGAAAAATTCAGCGACTACTTTGACGCCAACACCTACCTGCTGATTACCCGCGCACTGGATTACTTCGACCCTGCCAGCGGACAGGGCGGCGACCTCAGCGCTGCGCTGGCCGGCGCGAAAGCCAAGTTCCTGCTGGTGAGCTTCACGACCGACTGGCGTTTCTCGCCCAAACGCAGCCGCGAAATCGTCAAGGCCCTGCTCGACAACCAGCTCGACCTGAGCTACGCCGAGATCGATGCGCCCCACGGTCACGATGCCTTTTTGCTCGATGACCCGCGTTATATGGGCGTAGTACGCTCCTATTTTCAGAGCAAGGTGGCCGCATGAACCCGCAGGCCGACATGACAGCGTCCCCCTCGCCCGACCTGCTGTCGATCGCCGCGCTGGTGCCGCACGGCGCACGTGTGCTTGATCTGGGCTGCGGCACCGGCGAGCTGCTGGCGCATCTGATCAGCGAGCGCGGCTGCTCCGGCTACGGGGTCGAGATCAACGACACCAACGTGCAGGCCTGCGTAGAGCGCGGCGTCAACGTGCTGCAGCTCAACCTCGACGAAGGCCTGGCCGTTTTTGCCGACCATTCCTTCGACGTCGTGCTCCAGATCGATACGCTGCAACATCTGCGAAATGCCGAAACCATGCTGCGTGAAACCGCCCGCGTCGGGCGCATCGGCATCGTCGCCTTCCCCAATTTCGGCCACTGGCCCAACCGCATGGCCGTGCTGCGCGGCCGCATGCCGGTGACCAAAGTGCTGCCCTACCAGTGGTATGACACACCGAATATTCGCGTCGGCACGCTGCAAGACTTCGAGGCACTGGCCCTGCAAAACCAGCTGGAAATACTGGACCAATTTGGCCTGCAGGATGGCCGGGAGGTCCGCTTTTGGCCAAACGCCCGCGCCGGCCGCGCGGTGTTCAAGTTCCAGCGCAGGTAGCCAGGGACTGAAAAAGGCCCTGGCATTTCCCGGTGATAAGATTTAGTCATCGGGATTTCAGCCTCCCGAATCTTCACAGATAGACGGTGTCCCGTCCAAGGGCTGGCAACTCATGGGAGTATTCGCGTGGACACCCGTCTAAATTCTGTTCCGGAAAATGCCGCCACTACGGCGCCCTCTGTTTCTTTCAAGCAGGCCTTTCGCTTCTGGCTGCATCTTGGCTTTATCAGCTTCGGCGGGCCGGCCGGGCAGATCGCCATCATGCACCGCGAGCTGGTCGAGCGCCGCCGCTGGGTGTCTGAAAAGCGCTTTCTGCATGCGCTGAACTTCTGCATGGTGCTACCCGGCCCCGAAGCGCAGCAACTCGCCACCTACCTCGGCTGGTTGATGCACCGCACGCGCGGCGGCATTGTGGCGGGTGGCCTGTTTGTGCTGCCGTCGCTGGTACTGCTTATCTTTTTGAGCTGGATCTACATGGCCTTTGGCCAACAACCCCTGGTAGCCGGCATTTTTTATGGCATCAAGGCCGCGGTAGCGGCGATCATCCTGCATGCGCTGCACCGGATTGCCAGTAAATCACTGGGCAATCCGCTGTCCGCCCCCGCTCCCTGGGCGATAGCAGCTATGAGTTTTATAGCCATCTGGACCCTGAAACTACCCTTTCCGCTGGTGGTGCTGACTGCCATGGCGGTGGGCGCCGTGCTGGCGCGGTTTGCACCGGGCAGCTTGATGCGTAGCGCAGGCCATGTATCAAAGGCGGGGGGGCCCCACGAAGCCGCGCTCATCGACGACGACACGCCCACCCCCGCGCATGCCACCTTCAAATTGTCGCGGCTGGCCAGCGTGCTGGCCGTGGGCTCCGCGCTATGGCTGCTGCCCATGGCGATGCTGTTCGCAGCCTACGGCTGGCAGGGCACGCTGACGCAGATCGGCTGGTTTTTCACCAAAGCGGCGCTGCTGACCTTTGGCGGCGCCTACGCCGTGCTGCCCTATGTCAACCAGGCCGCCGTCGAGCAGTACCAGTGGCTAACCACGCCACAAATGATGGATGGCCTGGCACTCGGCGAAACCACGCCCGGCCCGCTCATCATAGTGGTGGCCTTTGTCGGTTTTGTCGGCGGCTGGGGCAAGCAGGTGCTGGGGCCGGATGCCGTGTTTCTGGGCGCTGCGCTGGCCGCCTGCGTGGCGACATGGTTTACGTTTTTGCCTTCGTTTATTTTTATTATGGCCGGCGGACCCTGGGTGGAGTCCACGCGCGGCAACCTCAGGCTCACCGCGCCGCTGGCCGCCGTGACGGCTGCCGTGGTGGGTGTCATCGCCAATCTTGCTCTATTTTTTATAGCGGCAATCGCTTATCCCGCAGGGGCTACAGGGCTATTTGATACAAAACCAGACTGGATCGCCCTATCCCTGGCCATTCTGGCAGCGCTGGCTTTGTGGCGCCTCAAGTGGGGCGTGATCCGGGTGATCGCCGTGTCCGCCGGACTGGGCCTCGCGCTGCGCATGCTGGGTCTGGCCTAACCGGCCCCTGGCGGTTCTCGCGTTAAGCTCACGGCATGCAAGGCCCTTCGCCCGTCCAAAGCACCGACAACATCCTTCACCAGCCGGGACTGCTTGAACGCCTCTTCGGCCAGTGGGTCCGCTTGGTGTCGCCGGCAACGCTGCGGGCCGACGCGATGGCTGGCGTGCTGGGTGCCGTGCTGGTGCTGCCGCAAGGCATTGCCTTTGCCACGCTGGCAGGTCTGCCGCCTGAATATGGGCTTTACACCGCGGTAGTCCCCTGCATCATTGCCGCGCTGTTTGGCTCCAGCTGGCACGTGATGTCGGGGCCCACCAATGCCAATTCACTGGCGCTGTTTGCCATGCTCTCGCCGCTGGCGTTTGCCTTCAGTCCGGCCTACATCCAGCTGGCGTTGGCGGTGACCATCATGGTCGGCATCATGCAGTGGTTAATAGGCACGCTGCGGCTGGGCAGCCTGGCCAACTTTATTTCACCGGCGGCCCTGTTTGGTTTTACCTCAGGTGCGGCACTGCTGATTGCTGTGTATGCGCTGCCCGACCTGCTTGGCCTGGCGCCTGCCGCCGAGCATGGCGCGGCAGCGGTGCTGGCCCACGTGGCCACCCAGTTCAGCCATGCGCAACCGGCGGCCATGGCCGTTGCTGCTGTCACCGCCCTGGCTGCCTGGGGCGTGCGCCGGCTGCGGCCCGGCTGGCCCTACATGTTGATCGGCCTGGCAGTATCGACCACGCTGGCCTGGATCTGGTTTCAGCTGCCCGGCCGCGGCGGCGTGCTGCCATCGTCTGCGCTGCGCACCGTCGGGCAGATCGCCACGCCATGGCCACGTTTTGAAGTGCCTCACATCAGCTGGGCCTCGGTGTCTGAATTGCTGGGTCTGGCGTTTGCGCTGACCATCGTGGCGCTCGGCCAGGCGATCTCGATTGCCAAGGCGGTCGCCGCACGTTCAGGCCAGCGTATAGATGCCAACCGCGAATTTCGCGGTCAGGGCCTGTCCAACATCGTTGGCGGATTTTTCTCCTGCTATGTGTCCTGCGGCTCCATGAACCGATCCATGCCCAACCTGCAAGCCGGTGCCCGCACGCCGCTTGCGGCCGTGTTTGCCGCGCTGTTGCTCTTGGGCCTGGTGGCGGTCAGCGCACCGCTGCTGGCGCAAATTCCGATGGCCGCGCTGGCCGCTCTGCTCATGCTTGTGGCCCTGTCACTGCTCGACGTCGCGCGCTGGCGACAACTCATCCAACTTAGCCGAACAGAGTTTGCAGTCGCACTGGCAACCATGCTGGCCACCGTCACCATCCGGCTTGAATTGGCTATCCTGCTAGGTACCCTGCTATCGCTGATGTCGTTTTTGTACCGTACCTCAAAGCCGGCCATGCGCACCATGGGCTTTGACAGCTGGGGGACCGAGCGCCAGTTTGTAGTGATTGACGATGCGCATCAGCCCTCACCCGGCGTGCTGGCTGAATGCCCCCAGCTCAAGCTCTTGCGTATGGAAGGCGAGGTTTACTTCGGGGCGACGCAGCATGTAGCCGACACACTGCACGCACTGCGCCACGCGCCGCATCCGCAAAAGCATTTGCTGGTGATGGGCAAGAGCATGAACTTCATCGACCTCGCCGGCGCGGAGCTGTGGGAGGCCGAGCTGAACGCAAGGCGCGCCATGGGTGGCGACCTGTATTTCCACCGGCCACGCCCCGAGGTCATCCGCATGTGGCAAACCACCGGCTTCACGCGGGTACTGGGTCCGGAGCACCAGTTTCCAGACAAGCGCACGGCGATTGCCACTATTTTTCCCAAACTGGACCGCGAAATTTGCCGCCAATGCACGGCGCGCATCTTTTGGGAGTGTGCTTCGGTGCCACCGCGTCCCACGCCTTGAGCCGCGAATGAAGCCGAAACCGCTTGCGCCGCTACCGGTACGTATTCAATTCGACCTGACGACAGTGCGCCTGTTTATTGCCACCGCTGAAACCGGCAGCATCACACGTGCTGCCGAGCGCATCTGCCTGGCACCGGCCGCTGCCTCCCGGCGCATCAAGGAGTTGCAGGCGCAGTTCGGTGTGGTGCTGTTTCAACGCCGGCCGCACGGCATGGAATTGACAGACCCTGGCAGGGCGCTGTTGGCCCACGCCCGCAGCATGGCCCATGCAGTCGGGCGCATGCATGATGACGCAAATGCTTTTCGGCGCGGCGATCAGGGCGTGGTGCGCATCGCCGCCTGCACCTCTGTGGTGTTGCAGTTTTTGCCGTTTGATTTGCGCCGCTGCCAGTCCGACTTCCCCGGCATCAAGATTGATCTGCAAGAGCTCAACAGCGGTGGCGTCATTCAAGCCGTGCTGAACGGCGTGGCTGATATTGGCCTCTATGAAAGCACCCTGGGCGCCGTGGCATTGCCAACCCTGCCTTATCACGCTGACAGGTTGGTGCTGCTGACGCACCAGGAGCATGCGTTGGCAACGCGGCGCAGCGTGCGCCTGGAAGATTTTTTGGCCTATGACGTGATTGGCCTGGGTGAAGGGTCGGCGATTTCCACCACACTGGCGCGCATGGCGGCTGAAGTGAGCTGCGCGCTGCACATGCCGATTCGGGTGAGGGGTTTCGAAAGCATGACAGCGATGATCGCGCAAGGTCTGGGCATCGGCGTGATGCCGCAGACGGTCGCCAAAGCGTTTGCAGGGGGCAAGCCGTTTTGCCGACTGCCGATTGAAGGCGACTGGGCAGCGCGGCGGTTTCTTCTGTGTCACCAGCCCGTTGCGGCGCTTTCATCAGCGGCGCAGGCTGTGATCAAGGTACTGGCCACGTGAATTCGCCAAGCGCGAATTCTGATTGACGCAATGAGTGATGGCGCCGCAGGCTTGTGCCCCTTACAGTGTGTTTCCCATTCTGACGGAGACTTTCATGCCATCTGTAGCCAAACGACACTTTGCCCGCCTTAGAACTTTCTCTGTCTCTACTGCTTTCGCTTTTACAAGCGCCGCCTTGTTGCTGGCGCCGCTCCCCGCTCAAGCTCAAGCCCAGGCGGCATTTCCGACCAAACCCATTCGTATCAATGTTGGCGCCTCTGCCGGCGGCGGCACCGACATCATTGCGCGGCTGTTCGCTGAAAAAATGGGCGGCCCACTCGGCCAGCCTCTGGTGATTGACAACAAGCCCGGCGCAGCCAACACCATCGCCGCCGACCTGACGGCCAAAGCCCCCGCAGACGGCTATACGCTGCTGATGGCGACCAACTCTGCGCAGGTGATTGCGCCGCATTTGATGAAACTGGGTTTTGATCCGCTCACGCAATTAACGCCGGTTGGCATGGTGGTGACCGTGCCGCACGTGCTGCTGGTCAGCGCCGACAGCCCTTACCGCAGCTTTAACGACCTGCTGGCCGCCATCAAAAGCAAGCCCGATGCACTGCGTTATGCCTCATCGGGCATGGGCAGCGTGCAGCACATTGCAGGCGAGCTTTTTATGGCGGCTACCAGCACCAAACTGATTCATATCCCGTACAAGGGCAGCTCACAGGCGCACCAGGATATTTTGGGTGGACAGGTTGAGTTGATGCTGGACACCACTTCATCGGCAATCAATTTGATCAAGTCCGGCAAGTTCCGCGCGCTTGCCGTCACCACGCCCAACCGCACTGGCGAGTTGCCTGATGTGCCGACGCTCGCCGAGCTGGGCGTCAAGGGCGCTGAGATGAGCACCTGGTATGCCTTGTACGTACCCGCCAAAACACCGCCGCTGGTGTTGGCGCGCCTGAGCAGCGAGTTCAGCAAGGCGCTGGCGCTGCCCGAGGTTCAGTCCAAACTCAAAGGCCTGGGCGGCGAGCCTTCGATGCTCACGCGCGAGCAATTCATTAAATTGCAGGCATCAGATGACCAGCGCTTCGCCGCCCTGATCAAAGAACGCAACATCAAACTGGACTGAACCCATCATGATTCCCCGCATTGCATTGACGATTGGCGACCCGGCCGGTATTGGCCCTGAAATCATCGCCCGGTTGCTGAACGACCCCGCAACCACCGGCAAGGCCGAGATATATCTCATCGCCAGCCGCGAGGCACTTGAATTGGGCGCTAAAGCCGCTGGCCTGCCCGCGCCAGGCAGCAGTGCCCACCTGCACATCGTGGACTGGCCAGGGTGTGAGGCCCGCTTCGCGCCAGCACGGGCGGGGGCCGACAACGGCCGCTTCATTCTCGACAGCTTGCGTCTGGGCACGCAGATGGTCACCAGTGGTCAAGCCGACGCGCTGTGCTTTGCGCCACTCAACAAAGGCGCGATGCGCCTGGGCGGTATGCATGAAGAGGACGAAATGCGCTGGTTCGCAAAGCTGCTGGACTATCACGGCCCGTGCGGCGAGTTCAACGTGTTGGGCCCGATGTGGACGGCCCGAGTCACGTCGCACGTCGCGCTAAAGGAAGTCTCCAGCCTGCTCAAGCCCGAAGGCGTCGCCGGCGCCATCCGCATGCTGACCGAAGCCTTGCGCGCGGCTGGTGTGGCCACGCCCCGCATCGGCGTCTGTGGATTAAACCCTCACAACGGCGACAACGGCAATTACGGTACGGAAGAAGCCGACATTATTGAACCAGGTATTGCGCTGGCGGCGGCGCAGGGTTTCCCGGCGCTTGGCCCTTTTCCGGCGGACACGATTTTTCTGCGCGCCCGTCGCGGCGACATGGACGGCGTCGTCACCATGTACCACGACCAAGGCCAGATCGCCACCAAGCTGATGGGCTTTGACATCGGCGTCACGGTAGAAGGCGGCTTACCGATCCCTGTGACGACGCCAGCCCACGGCACAGCCTATGACATCGTTGGCCAGGGTACAGCCCAGGCCACAGCGATGACCAGTGCCTTTGACCTCGCCTGCCGCATGGGTGCGACGCACCGCGCGCAAACTGCAGTGGTAAAGCCTGCATGAGCGCGCTTGTGTTGGGCTGCATTGCCGATGATTTCACCGGCGCCACCGACCTCGCCAACAACCTGGTGCGGGCCGGCATGCGCGTCGTGCAAACGATTGGCACGCCGAATGCTGCGCTCGATGCTGGTGTTTATGCCGATGTCGATGCAGTCGTGGTGGCGCTAAAGTCCCGCACCATTGCGCCAGAGCAGGCGGTTGCGCAGTCGCTGGAAGCACTCCAGTGGTTGCAAGCACAGGGCGCGCAGCAGATTTACTTTAAATACTGCTCCACTTTTGACAGCACGCCGGCCGGCAATATTGGCCCGGTCACCGAAGCGCTGATGGACGCGCTCGCCACTGACTTCACCATCGCCACGCCAGCCTTTCCTGACAACCAGCGCAGCGTCTTTAAGGGGCACCTGTTTGTCGGCGACGTACTGCTCAATGAAAGCGGCATGCAGAACCACCCGCTCACGCCCATGACAGACGCCAACCTGGTACGCGTGCTGCAAGCCCAAGTGGCGCGCCGCGTCGGCCTGATCGACTACCGCTGCGTGGCGCAGGGCGACGCGGCGATTCGCTCGCGCATTGCGCAGCTGCGCAGCGAAGGCGTCGCCATCGCCGTTGTGGATGCACTTAGCAACGACGATTTGCTCACCTTGGGCCGGGCACTCAAGGGCATGCCATTGGTGACCGCGGGCTCGGGCGTGGCGATTGGCCTGCCCGCCAACTTCTGTATAGCGCCTTCAATCGCCGCGAGTCATTTGCCAAAAGCGGCGGGACATCAGGCGGTACTGTCGGGTAGTTGCTCGTTGGCGACGAATCGCCAGGTGCAGGCTTTTATCAACGCCGGGCACTCAGCCTTAAGTATTGACCCCTCGCGCATTGCTGCTGGAGACGATGTTGTGGCCCAGGCGCTGGCGTGGGCCAAACCGCAGCTGCAACTGCACAAAGGCCCGCTGCTGATTTATTCAACAGCAGACCCGGACGCCGTGAAATCAATACAAGGCCGGTTGGGCGTGCAAGCGGCTGGCGAGATGGTCGAGCGCACGCTGGCCGCCATTGCGCGCGGGCTGGTGCAGCTCGGCGTGCGTCAGTTGGTCGTGGCTGGCGGTGAGACTTCGGGCGCTTGCGTACAGGCTTTAAACATTCAGCAGCTGCAGATTGGCCCGCAAATTGACCCTGGCGTGCCCTGGTGCTATGCGCTGTCTGATGTTGCCGCAGCCGGGACAAGCGGCTTGCATCTCACGCTCAAATCGGGCAACTTCGGCAGCGATGATTTCTTCAGCAAAGCCTTTACAGTCTTGGCATGACAACCACCATCGATTCACATGACTGAAAACCAGGCCAGGGACGAAATCTGCCGCGTCGGCCAAAGCCTGTTCGAGCGCGGCTATGTGCATGCAACGGCTGGCAACATCAGCGCGCGTCTGGATGACGGCTTTTTGATCACGCCGACCGACGCTTGCCTGGGCACACTGGACCCGGCCACACTCGCCCGACTGGATGCAAATGGGGTTCAGACCAGCGGACTGACCGCTAGCAAAACAATAGCGATACATGATCGTATATATTGGGCTGCAGGCCAATTTGATGCAAAAACGCGGTGTATTATTCATACCCATAGCACCCATGCGGTGGCGCTTAGCCTGCAGCCTTGCGGCGACGAACTGCTGCCGCCCATCACGCCTTATTTTGTGATGAAGGTCGGCCATGTGCCGCTGATCCGCTACCACCGCCCGGGCGATCCCAAGGCTGCGACTTTGGTGGCCGAGACCATCATCCGATACGGTAAGCAGGGCACGCCCCTGCGCGCGGTGATGCTTGAGCGCCTGGGCCCCAATGTCTGGCACCAGACGCTTGATGCCGCCATGGCGACGCTTGAAGAACTTGAAGAAACCGCACGGCTTTGTTTGCTGGCCAACCCAGCTCCAAAGCCGCTCACAGAAATCCAGATTGACGAACTGCGCCAAACTTTTGGCGCGCTTTGGTAAAAAAAAGAGCCAAGCCATGCCTCAATTCGCCGCCAACCTTTCCATGCTCTACGCCGAGCTTGATTTTCTGGACCGCTTTGAAGCCGCCGCGAAAGACGGTTTCAAGGCGGTCGAGTATTTGTTCCCTTACGCCTATGACAGCGCCGAGCTTGCCGCACGCTTAAGCGCAAATGGCTTGAGCCAGGTGCTATTCAACGCACCGCCCGGCGACTGGGAGGGCGGCGAGCGTGGCCTGGCCTGCCTGCCGGGCCGTGAGCAAGACTTTCGTGCCGGCATCACCCGGGCGCTAACCTATGCCGCCGCGCTCGATTGCCCGCGTGTGCACGTCATGGCGGGGCTGATTCCGCTTGGCATGGAGCGCGCTGCGGTGCGTCCTACCTACGTCAGCAACCTGCGCTGGGCCGCTGCTGAGGCCGCCAGGCAAGGTGTTGATTTGCTCATGGAGCCGATCAACACGCGAGACATGCCGCGCTTTTTTCTGAATCGGCAAGACCATGCGCATGAGCTGATTGCCGAGATTGGCCTGTCCAACGTCAAGGTGCAGTTTGACCTCTACCACTGCCAGATCGTCGAGGGCGACGTGGCCATGAAGATACGCGAATATTTGCCCACGGGGCGCGTTGGGCATTTTCAGATTGCTGGTGTACCTGAGCGGCATGAACCCGATCTTGGTGAGTTGAACTACCGCTACCTGTTTGATGTGATTGATGAAGTCGCCGCGCAGTGCCAGTGGCAGGGCTGGGTGGGCTGCGAATACCGTCCGCGCCGGGGTGTCGTGCCGGGGGCCACCTCTGCCGGGCTGGACTGGTTTCGCGCTGCAAGCTGACAAGGCAGATTTTTGGCACGCCGATAGAATCAGGGCTTCGTGTTGGAGCCCTCCCCTATGCATCACCCCCAAAAACCCCGTGTCTGATCGACTCGCGGTTCTGCCGCAATATTTTTTTCCAAAGCAGGCCTTGACCTCCTTCGCAGGCTGGGTCGCGTCGCACGAGCGCGGCTGGGTCACGACGGAAATCATTCGCCGCTTTGTGGCGAAGTACCAGGTCAACATGGACGAGGCGCTGGAATCTGACATTGCCAGCTACCGCAGCTTCAACGACTTCTTCACACGTGCCCTGAAACCCGGCGCGCGGCCGCTGGCAGCCGCCGACCTCATTTGCCCAGTGGACGGCGCCATCAGCCAGTTTGGCCGCATCGAGCACGACCAGGTTTTCCAGGCCAAGGGCCATAGCTATTCAACCACCGCCGTGGTGGGCGGTGATGCAGCCCTTGCGGCGCAATATCAGGATGGCAGCTTTGCCACGATTTACCTCAGCCCGCGCGACTACCACCGCATCCACATGCCTTGCGACGGCCGGCTGGCGCGCATGATTTACGTGCCGGGCGAGCTGTTTTCAGTCAACCCCGTCACGGCCCGTGGCGTGCCCGGCCTCTTTGCGCGCAACGAACGCGTGGTCTGCGTTTTTGACTCTGCACGCGGACCCTTTGTGCTGATTCTGGTCGGCGCAACGATTGTCGGCAGCATGGCTACCGTCTGGCACGGCGTGGTCAACCCGCCGCGTACAAAAGACGTGCGCAGCTGGGACTATCCGGACGAGCCGACCTCCGCGATACACCTTAAAAAGGGTGACGAGATGGGCCGCTTTTTGCTGGGCTCGACGGTGGTGATGCTTTGCCCCAAAGGGCCGCTGGCCTTCAACCCGGCCTGGGCACCGGGCGTCGCCGTGCGGCTGGGCGAAGCCATGGCCAGCCAGTCGTAAATCTGGTTTTCGAGCTCTTTCAAGCCGCTACCTTTTATGAAATGGGCGCTCGCAGCTATCAAATTCATAGCTTGCCTGGCCTTGCTGTTGATGGCCCCGCTGTCGCCTGCAGCTGACGATGCACTGCGCATAGGCTCCAAGCGCTTTACCGAGTCCTACATCCTCGCCGAGGTGCTGGCGCAAACCGCTGCACCCCACCTGGCCGTATCGCCGGTGCTGCGCAGCGGGCTGGGCAATACCGCCATCGTGTACGAAGCGCTGCGCTCGGGCAGCATCGACCTGTATGCCGAATACAGCGGCACCATCGCGCAGGAAATCCTGAAAAGCGACAAGCCTGCGGCGCCCATGACGCGTGAAGCCATGAACGCCGCACTGGCGCCGCTGGGGCTGGGCGTTGCCGTGCCGTTTGGCTTTAACGACGGCTACGCACTGGCCATGCGCGCTGACAGAGCCGACAGCCTGGGCATCCGCAACCTCGCCGACCTGGCAAAGCATCCGGAGCTCAAGCTGGGCCTGTCCAACGAATTCCTGGGTCGCGCCGACGGTTGGAAGGGCCTGGCCGCGCAC
Source organism: Polaromonas sp. (assembly GCA_025362825.1). GTDB lineage: Bacteria > Pseudomonadota > Gammaproteobacteria > Burkholderiales > Burkholderiaceae_C > Polaromonas. The sequence goes on from JANYFF010000390.1 coordinate 16,290, forward strand.
TACCGCCTGACGCAGTCGCCGACCGGGCTGGACCACGGCCTGGCTTACGACGCAATCAGCGCCCGGCAGGTGGATGTGATCGACATCTACACCACCGACGCAAAAATCGACAGCCTCGGCCTGCGGGTACTAAGCGATGACGGCCGCTACTTTCCGCGTTACGACGCGGTGGTGCTGTACCGGCTTGATGTGCCGGCGCGCTTTCCACAAGCGTGGGCCGCGCTGCAGCGGCTCGAAGGCCGGATTGACGAGCGCGCCATGATCGCCATGAATGCGCGCGCCGAGCTGCAGGGCCAGGGTTTTGACGCCATCGCACGCAGCTTCCTCTCGGGCAATGCTGTGGTTGCGCAAGGCGCGGCGCCAACCGGTTTTGCCGCAAGGCTCTTTGGGCCAGACCTCGGCCGGCTGACGCGCCAGCACCTGCTGCTGGTAGGGGCATCGGTAGGCCTGGCGCTGCTGATCGGCGTGCCGCTGGCGATTGCGGTGTCTGCGCAGCTGCGCTTGCGGGCCGCGGTGCTGGGCCTGGCCGGGCTGCTGCAGACCATCCCTTCGCTGGCCCTGCTGGCGGTGCTGATCTCATGGCTGGGCGCGATTGGCACGCTGCCGGCACTGCTGGCCCTGACGCTGTATGCGCTGCTGCCCATCATGCGCAACACCGTCACCGGTCTGGGTGAAGTGCCCGTGGGCCTGCGCCAGGCCGCCACCGCACTCGGCATGACCAAAAGCCAGAACCTGTGGCTGGTGCAGCTGCCGCTGGCACTGCCTACCCTGCTGGCTGGCGTGCGAACCGCTACGACGATTGCGATTGGCACGGCAACTATCGCCGCCTTCATAGGCGCCGGCGGCTATGGCGAACGCATCGTCACCGGGCTAGCGCTCAACGACCGCAACCTGCTGCTGGCCGGTGCGCTGCCCGCGGCGGCGCTGGCGCTGCTGAGCGAAGCCCTGTTTGAAACGCTGGAATGGCTGATCCGGCGGCGCAGGCGATAGAAGAGCTCAAAACACCAAATTGCAGCCGTTTAACAGGAAAAAGTGGCCTCTGCCCCTATATTTCCCGGGGATGTTGCTATTAATAGCGTAGCAAGCAGGTCAATTACCCGAAAAGTGGTCCGTCTTGCCGCGGCGCCGTGCCCAGACGCTCCAGCAAGGCCATGGCCGCTGCCGGCGCGCGCTCCTTGGCGCCGTTGATGAAATAGACAAACACCTCCCGCTTTGCGCCCGGCGCCGGCAGCTCTTCAATCGACGGCAAATCAGCGGGCGCACCGCCGTCGGCCCACAGCCTGGCGCGGCCGGCCCAGGCATCGAGCGCCGCTTCGGCATAGCCGGTTTCAATGTCGGCCTCGCTGGCCATCAGCCGTGCATACACAAAGTCGCCGGTGATGTCGGCAAACGACGGGAATTTGTCGGCATCGGCAAACACCGTCGCCACCCGGTAGCGGCGCGCCAGCGCCAAAAAGTCCGGCGTCATGAAGCTCTCATGCCGTACGTCCACCACATGGCGCAGCGTCAGGCTGCCGGCTTTTTTGGGCAGCAGGGCCAGAAAAGCCTCGAAGTCCTCTGGCTCGAACACCTTGCCCGGCATGAACTGCCAGACGATGGGGCCGAGCTTGTTGCCCAGCTCGCTGATGCCGCTGTCCACAAAACGCGTGATTGATTCACCGGCTTCTGCCAGCACGCGGCGGTTGGTGGCGTAGCGCGTGGCCTTGAGCGACAGCACAAAGTCATCGGGCGTTTCCTCTGCCCAGCGCTGAAAGCTTGCAGGCTTGAGCGTGCCGTAATACGTGCCGTTGACCTCGATGGCGGTGAGTTTGCGGCTGGCGTAGCGCAGTTCGCGGCTGTGCGGCAGGCCTTTCGGGAAGAAGTTGTCGCGCCAGGGCTCGAAAGTCCAGCCACCGACCCCGACACGGATGGCTGGCGCGGCGGATGATGCGGACGGTAAACTGGGCATGGCGTCTCCTGGTGGATGCCGGACGGTCTGGCTTGCAGGCTTATCTTCGCAGCGGGGCCGGCAAGCCCCTGTAAGCCGGTGCCGCTGCCCCATGGCCCGGGGGTGGCGCGGCTTTTGGCACAGGCGTACAGTAGCAGTTCAGCGGCCAAGCCGCAGCATAGCCCCGGAGTCTCCCGCCATGAACGCCCCCCTGCACTGCGAAATCCCCGCCAGCATCCTCAACGCAGACCAGGCCCTGACGCAGGTCACAGCGCAGTGGGACAGCGACATCGTCCGCCAGCTCTCGGACTACATCGCCATTCCGGCCAAATCGCCCGGCTTTGACAGCGACTGGAAGCTGCACGGTTACATCGACACCGTGATGCGCAATGCGGCTGCCTGGGTTGAGGCGCAAAAAGTTGAAGGCCTGACGCTGGAAGTCGTCCGGCTGGAAGGCCGCACCCCGGTGCTGTTTTTTGAAATCCCGGCGACGCGTGCCGACTCAACACAAACCGTTCTTATGTACGGCCACCTCGACAAGCAGCCCGAGTTCAGCGGCTGGCGCAGCGACCTCGGCCCCTGGACGCCAAAGTACGAAGACGGCAAGCTCTATGGCCGCGGCGGTGCGGACGACGGTTATGCGGTGTACGCCAGCATCGCGGCGGTGCAAGCGCTCAAAAGCCAGAAGGTGCCGCATCCGCGCATCGTCGGCCTGATCGAAACCTGCGAGGAAAGCGGCTCCTACGACCTGCTGCCTTACGTCACCGCACTGAAAGACCGGCTGGGCGAAGTCGCTCTGGTGGTGTGCCTCGACTCCGGCGCGGGCAACTATGACCAACTCTGGCTGACCAGCAGTTTGCGCGGCAATGGCGGTGGTGTGCTGAAGGTTGAAGTGCTGACCGAAGGCGTGCATTCGGGTGATGCCAGCGGCGTCGTGCCATCGAGCTTTCGCATCATGCGGCAGGTGCTTGACCGCCTCGAAGACAGCAAGACCGGCCGCCTGCTGCCGCAAAGTTTTCACTGCGAGATTCCGGCTGACCGCATGGCCCAGGCGCGCGCCACGGCTGCCGTGCTGGGTGACGAGCTGTACAAGCGCTTTCCGTGGGCCCACTACGACTGTGAAGGCTCCACCAGCTTCACGCTACCGACCACCACCGACCCGCTGGAATCGCTGCTCAACCGCACTTGGCGGCCAACGTTGAGCGTGACCGGCGCTGAAGGTTTCCCGGCCTTCAAGGACGCCGGTAATGTGCTGCGGCCTTACACCGCCTTCAAGCTGTCGCTGCGTTTTCCGCCGCTGGTGGATGCCAGCGCGGCGATTGCCAAGCTTAAAAAATTGCTGGAAGACAACGCGCCCTACCAGGCCAAAGTCACCTTCGACGGCCACGGCGGCGCCAGCGGCTGGAACGCGCCGGGCACGGTGGACTGGTTTGAGCATGCACTTGAAGACGCGTCGCAAAGCTTTTTTGGTGCGCCCTACGGGACCATCGGGCAGGGCGGCACCATTCCGCTGATGAACATGCTTAGCAAGGGTTTCCCCAAGGCGCAAATGATGGTTTGCGGCGTGCTCGGCCCCAAAAGCAATGCGCACGGCCCGAACGAATTTTTGCATGTGCCCTATGCCAAAAAGCTCACTGCAGCAGTGGCGCACGTGATCGCGCGCGTCCCCGGCTGAGCGCCAGCATGCATCCCTCCGTCCTTGAACCTTTTACAGCGCGCGACGGCGAAAACTTGGCGCTACACGGTTGGCCGGTCGGCGCCGAGAACGCCGAAAACGGTATTGGCGATGTGCGCGGCGTGGTCTTGCTGGTACACGGCTTGGGCGAGCATGCCGGCCGCTACCAGCATGTCGCCTGGAAGCTCAAGGGGTGGGGTTTTGCGGTGCGCGCCTATGACCAGCGCGGCCACGGCGAATCCAGCGGTATGCGGGGCGCCCTGCACACGGATTCGGCCCTGATCGACGACCTGGCGGAAGTGGTCGACGACACCCGCCTGCGCTTCAAGGACCTGCCGCTGATCCTTCTTGGTCACAGCATGGGCGGCTTGGTAGCCAGCCATTTTGTCGCGCTGAACGTGCGCCCTGTGGACGGGCTGGTCATGTCGTCACCTGCGCTCGATGCCGGACTCAGCGTTTGTCAAAAATTGTTGCTGGCTGTTTCGCGACGGCTGGCTCCAAATATTTGCATCAACAACGGGCTGGACGCGCGCTATATTTCGCGTGATGAGCGCGTGGTGAAAGCCTATCAGGGTGACCGACTGGTGCACCCGAAGATATCACCCCGACTGGCGCACTTCATAGCCGCCGCCGGGCCTGCGACTATCGCAGCGGCGGCTCGCTGGCGGGTGCTGACCTTGCTGATGTATGCCGGCGCCGACCGGCTCGTAAACCCCGCCGGCAGCCGGTCTTTCGCCATGAACGCTTCGGCCTCGTCGGCGGTTAAACCAGGCCTTGTCACGGTCAAATGCTTTGACGGCCTGTACCACGAGATTTTTAATGAACCGGAGGCTGACTCTGTGTTTGAAACTTTGAAAGCCTGGTTACACGCGCGCTTTTAAGGGCTTAGCTTATTTTCACGTTAAAAATGCCTGCAGCCCTAGTCATAACGTCATTCTTTGCTATTTAAACAATAGCGCGATTGCCAGCAGTCCTAGGCGCGCTTTTGCAGCAACCCGCCCAGCATGCCCATCAGGTCGCCAGCACTACCCAGACCACCACCAGGCACCTGGCCCTGCGGCGTGAGGTGATCAATCAGGCCCGGCAAAATGTTCGACAGCTGGCCGGCTGCAGCGTCAGGGCTGATGCCGAGCTTTGCAGCCAGACCCGAAATCGCATCGGAACCGAGCGCGCTGGTTACCTGGTCGCCCGACACCGGCTGGTTTTGCCCGTTGCCGATCCACGAGCCCACCACATCACCCAACCCGGCCTGCTGAAATTTGCTGACGAGGCCGCCCAGGCCGCCGTGCTCGCCGTCGTTGCCGAGCATGCCGGTGATGGCCTGCAAGAGCTGCGGGTTGCTGGTCACCATCCCGAGCAGGCCGCCTATGCCGCCCAGACCACCCGCACCGCCGCCACTGCCGGCCTGCGCCTGCTGACCACCCAGGACGGAACCAAGCACTGAATCAAGTAAACCCATTGAAAACTCCCAAATTATTAAAAATGCCGCTGGCCTTTATTGCACACCGGCCAGCCCCTCAGGAATTCTGCGGCCTGCGCTGGCTTAAAGCAAGCCAGCCCAGCGCTACACCGGTGAGCGCAAGGGGCAGCAGCGAACCGAGGTTGAGCAACTGCCAGCCCTGGGTGGTGACCAGCACGCCGGACGACAGCGATGAGAGCGCCAGCACGGCGAACACGCAAAAATTGAGTGCCCCCTGGGCCTTGTCTTTTTCCTCAAGGCGGTAGGCCGTCAGGGCCAGCGTGGTGCTGCCGGTGAAAAGAAAATTCCAGCCCAGCCCGAGCAGGAAAAGCGCTGAGACGAACTGCATGAAATCAACGCCTGACAACGCAATCAGCACGCACACCACGTTGAGGCCCAGGCCCACGGCCATGATGGGCAGAGTGCCAAAGCGGCGGATCAGGTGGCCGGTAAAAAAGCCCGGTGCAAACATGCCGATGACATGCCACTCCAGCACCAGCGCCACATCTGAAAACGGCAGGCTGCAGACCTGCATGGCAATCGGCGTGGCGGCCATCAACAGGTTCATCACGCCGTAACCGAGCGCGCTGGCGCTGGCAGCGACAATGAAAACCGGCTGGCGCATGATATCCCTCAGCGGCCTGCCGCTGTCGGCCTGACCCGAGGTGGTTTTGACAGGCGCAGGGGCAAATTCAATCAGGCTTAGCAGCGCCATCGCCAGCAGGGCTACCACCGCCAGCGCGAGGTAAGCCCCGGCAAACGGCACCGCTGTCAGGCTGCGTGTGTGCGACGCCAGATTCGGACCGACCACGGCACCTATCAGCCCACCGGCCATCACCAGCGAGACAGCCTTTTCGCGAAACGCCGGTAGCGCCAACTCTGCTGCGGCAAAACGGTATAACTGCGCATTGGCGTTGTAATAACCCGCCACAACCGTGGCTGCGACCAGCAACCAGAAGTTACGGCTGTAGGCCGCATAGCAGCACAGCAGCGCCGACAGGCAGGCCACCACCAGCCCCAGTTGAAAGGAAGTCTTGCGTCCGAAACGGCTTTGCGTGCGCGCCACCACACCGGTAGACAAGGCGCCGCCGACGACGTAGCCCATAACCGGCAGCGTGGCCATCCAGCCAAGCGGCGCCAGGTTCAGCCCCACCAAACCGTTGATGGCAATAAAAGTGACGTTGTTGGTCAGGAACAGGCCCTGACAGATGGCGAGCAGCCAGAGGTTGCGGTTCATGGGCTGGAGTCCTTGGGTGTGTTCAGGGCTGCGGCATCAGCGAGAGCAGTGACAGGCAGGCTAGCGGCGCTGTTTCAGCCCGCAACACCCGTGGCCCCAGCGTAACGGGAGCGAACCCGGCTGCCACAGCGGCGGCTTCTTCGGCCGGGCCGAGGCCGCCTTCCGGGCCGCTGAGGAAGGTCAGCACGCTGTGGCCCGCGCCCGCTTCCGCCAGCGACCGCGTGCCGGGCTGCAGGGACAACAGCAGCCGCGAACCCAGAGCATTGACCGCGTGGTGGCGCAGCCAGTCGGCCAGGGTTGTGACCTCATGCAGCACCGGCACCCGGTTGCGGCCGCATTGCTCGCAGGCGGCCACAGCGATGCCTTGCCAATGGGCCACTTTTTTGTCGGCGCGGTCGGCTTTCAGGCGCAGCACGCTGCGCTCGGTCATCAGCGGCTGGATGCTGGCAACGCCCAGCTCGGTTGCTTTTTCAACCAGCCAGTCCATGCGTTCGTTGGCGGGCATGCCGACCAGCAGGTGCACCGCGCGGGCCGTTTCGCGCGCTGTGGCGGTGTAGCTACCTACGGTGACGCTCACATCGCTGCGGCCCATGCGGGTGACAGTGGCAACAAACTCGCCTTCGCTACCGGGCTGGCCATTGCCTTGGCCGTTGAAGAGCGTGATGCTGTCGCCCGGCTGCATGCGCAGCACTTGGACATGCCGCGCGGCGTGGGCGGGCAGGCTGATCTCGATGCCCGGTGACAACGCGATGTCTGCATAAAAACGGGCGCTCATGGGAGATGGCATCCTGTTGCTATGTAATTAATAGCGTTGGATGCAATAAATACAAGGACCAGGGCCTGTTTTGCCTTCAAAACGTGTACCCAACGCGGGTGATGTTGCCTTCGATCGCGTCAAGCAGGACCATCATCGGCCCGAGCTTGCGGTAGCGCATGCAGGTGGCCCTGGCGTAGCGGATGAAGCGCGGGGTGTCAGCCAGGTATTTGGGTTTGCCATCGCGCAGCGTCAGGCGCGCAAAAATGCCCAAAATTTTCAGGTGGCGCTGCAGGCCCATCCACTCCACCGCACGGTAAAACTCGCCAAAATCATCTCCCACCGGCAGGCCGGCCTTGCGCGCCTTCTGCCAGTAGCGGATGGTGACCTCCAGCACGAAGTCTTCCTCCCAGCTGAGGAAGGCGTCGCGCATCAGGCTGGCAATGTCGTAGGTGATGGGACCGTACACCGCATCCTGGAAATCCAGAACGCCGAGCTGTGGAATGGCCCCCACGCTGTTCACTTCGTGTAATGCGCTGCCCCCCGAGGGGGCTGGCCTTGCTTGGGGCGGCCCTGCGCGGCGGCCGGTCTGCTCCGTTTGCGGCGTTGCAATCATCAGATTTCTGGGCATGAAGTCGCGATGGACGAAAACGCGCGCGCCGTCGAGCGACTGCAGATTGCTGGCCCTGATCTGCGCAAAGGCCTCGTCGAGCGTGAGCTGTTGGCTGGTATCCAGCTTGAAGCCGCGGTGCTTGTCCACGTACCACTCAGGAAAAAGCGCCAGCTCGCGGCTCAGCAGGGCGTCATCATAGGCTGGCAGCACACCGGGCTTTGAGGCCAGCTGCCAGCGCACCAGCGCGTCCACTGCTTCGAGGTACATCTGAAGATGCTGGTCGGTTGGCTGGGCAATCGCGTCGACGGCGGCAGGCGGGGCAATCACTTCCATCATGGTTTGCCGGCCCAGGTCGCTGAGCAGCATGAAGCCGGCCGCTTCGTCCCACGCCAGCACCCGCGGGGCCTGCAGGCCGGCTTCGACCATCAGGGCGGCGACCTTGACGAAGGGCTTGCAGTCTTCCTTGTCGGGCGGCGCGTCCATGATGATGCAGCTGGCGCCGGCCTGTGCCTGGCCTGCAGCATCGATCCTGAAATAGCGGCGAAAGCTGGCATCGGCCGAAGCCAAGCGTACGCTCGCAGCATCCAGCCCATTCGCGGCGCAAATGCCCGTGAGCCACACTGCAAAAGAACGGCCGCGGGCCGGGTCGGCCCACACAATGGCGTCGGCGCTGGCATTCTGGGAGGCGTTCATGGGCTTACCGGTTGTCGGGTGGAGGGTCATGGATAATCAGAGCTGATTTTACAAACGGGTTACCGCTACAAACGATGCACCGCGCATCCCCTTCTCCTTTTATTCTCTCTCCGGTGTGTCGTGCCGTGTTCCGCCTGGTGTCGCTGGCCGCGCTGGGCATGGCCTATGGCACATTGGTGCAGGCGCAGGCCCAGCCGGCGTTGGAGCAGTCGGCCGCGCCATCGGGGACAGCAGCGGAATCGCCTGCTCCCGGGACGCCGCTGGTGCTCAAGCCAAGCCCAATGCTGGGCGAAAAAATTCCCGAGGGCGATGCCAACCTGCCGCCGACCTTTGTCTTTGGTGACAGCATCTCAGGCCGCACCGACCTGGACACCGTGATCGACGGCCATGCCGAATTGCGCCGTGGTGCGGCCTCCATTCACGCTGACCGGATTGAGTTCTACCAGCCTGACGACACCATGAAGGCGCGCGGCTCGGTGCGCATCAACAGCCAGGGTAACCAGTTCCGAGGGCCGGAACTGACGCTCAAGCTGGACACTTTTGAGGGCTATTTCGCCCAGCCCTCTTACCGTTTTCTGACGAATGGCGGGAATGGCCAGGCCCAGCGCATTGACTTCATCAACGACAAGCGCCTGGTGGCCCACGATGCCACCTTCACCACC
>JANYFF010000259.1 GCA_025362825.1 Polaromonas sp.
CAACTGGCGATTGCCGACATGGATCGCAACATTTACGGCGACCATAACGTCATCATTGCCAGGCATCCGTCGGAGACCGACGAGCGCATGATGATCCGCCTGCTGGCCTATGCGCTCAACGTGCCGGCCGATGACAAAAAGGGCAATCTCGAATTTGCCAAAGACCTTTGGGACGTTGACGAACCTGCCCTCTGGCACAAGGACTACACCGAGCAGATCCTGCACTGGATCGACGTCGGTCAGCCCGACGACAAGCGCCTGATGAAGGCTGCCGGTCGATCAGGTTTGAGGCGCGGGTCAACTTGGTTTCCAGTGTTTTCCACCACACCGGCGTGCTGCTTGAAAAGCTGTAGCTGGTGACGCGTTCTGACCGACCGGCAGCCTTCATCAGGCGCTTGTCATCGGGCTGGCCAACATCGATCCAGTGCAGGATCTGGTCGGTGTAGTCTTTGTGCCAGAGGGCGGGTTCGTCCACGTCCCAGAGGTCCTTGGCAAACTCCAGATTGCCCCTTTTGTCGTCGCCCGGCACATTGAGCGCATAGGCCAGCAGGCGGATCATCATGCGCTCGTCGGTCTCCGACGGATGCCTGGCAATGATGACGTTATGGTCGCCGTAAATGTTGCGATCCATGTCGGCAATCGCCAGTTGGGCTTTGTGGATGGTGGCTTTAAGTGCCATGGTAATTTTCTTTGTGTCAGCAGGAGTTAGCCCTGTATTGGAACAGAGCGCGGCGCGCCAGCACGGACTGGACTGTCTGGCTATAGTCTGCGCATGCTTACCCTCTCAGTTCTTGACCAGTCCGTTGCCGTCACTGGCCGCAGCGAAGACGCATCCATCCGCGAAACCCTGGCGCTGGCCCAGCACTGCGAAACCCTCGGCTACCACCGCTTCTGGGTCAGCGAGCACCACAGCCATCCCAGCATCGTCGGCTCGGCCCCTGAAATCCTGATGGCGGCCGTCGCTGCGACGACTAGCCGCATTCGCATCGGCAGCGCCGGCGTGATGCTGCCGCACTATTCGGCGCTCAAGGTGGCCGAGCAGTTTCGCGTGCTCGAAGCCCTGGCGCCGGGGCGCATTGACCTGGGCGTAGGGCGGGCGCCGGGCTCGGACATGCGCACGGCGCGCCTGCTGCGCGCTGATCCGCACCAATCGGCAGAGAACTTTCCCGTACAGGTACGTGAGCTGCAGGCTTGGGTGTCTGGCATTGACTTGCCTGAAGGCCATCCGGGGCAGGGCGTCACCGCCAACCCGACCGGGCCTACCACGCCCGAGCTGTGGATGCTGGGCAGTTCAGACTATGGCGCTCAACTGGCCGCGCATTACAGCCTGCCTTATGCGTTTGCTTATTTCATCACCGATGGGCAGGGTGCAGATCAGGCGCTGGAACTTTACCGGCGTCTGTACAAGCCCACGCCCCAGCGGCCGCAGCCCGAGGCGGTGCTCTGCGTCTGGGCACTGGCTGCTGATACCGAGGCGGAGGCGTGGCACCATTTTTCGGGCCGCGAACGCTGGAAGATAGACCGCAACCGCGGTGCACTCGGCCCGCTGCCATCGCCAGAAGAGGCTGCTCTGCGGCCGTACAGCGCGGGCGAACAGGTTGAGGTCGACAGACTGCGTCGCAGCGCGCTTGTGGGCAGCGGGCCGCAGGTTGCTGACAAGTTGCATGCGCTGGCTGAACGGCTGGACGTCAGTGAACTGGTCGTCATCACCTGGGCACATGACCCGGCGGTGCGGCGCCGTTCGTATGAGCTGCTGGCTCGCGAATTTTTATAAATGGGTTGGTCGCCGTCACAGCCAGGGGTCAAATTCGCTACACAATCAAAACGACTTCAACGAGACAACGAGACAACGAGACAACGAGACAACGAGACAACGAGACAACGAGACAACGAGACAACGAGACAACGAGACAACGAAAGCAAAACCATGACCACAAAACTGTTCAGCGCCACCACCGTCGGCAGCCTGCCAAAGCCGGCTTGCAATGTCTACTTGGAGGAAGCCGCTGACTGCGGCGCCGAGGCACTGGAGCACGCTGCGCAAGGCTTGACCTGCACAACAGCGTTACACACTGGTTACGGCTACCGCATCAAGGTCATCGATGCCGCAGCAGTCTGAGCACCGGTGACAACCATGACAACCATGACATCAATCACCACAGCCGTTCCAGCCGAAGTCGGCATCTGTCCTGAGCGTACGGCCTGCTTGCTGGGGGTATTGCAATCCGAAATCGACAGCAAGCGCCTGCCGGGTGCGGTGGTGCTGATAGCGCGCCACGGCAAGATCGCTCTGTTTGAAAGCCTGGGCGAACAGAACCCGCAGGCAAATGTTCCTATGGCAGCTGATTCGATTTTCCGCATCTACTCCATGACCAAACCGATTGTGTCGGTGGCCGTGATGATGCTGATGGAGCAGGGCCGCGTGCTGCTGGACGACCCTGTAGCCAAATACCTGCCGGAGTTTGCTGCGCAGCAGGTAGCGGCGATGACTGCAGGCGGTGATACCGTCACATTACGGCCAGCCCGCCGTCCCGCTACCGTGCAGGATTTGCTCAGGCACACCGCTGGCCTGACCTATGAATTCATGGACAACCTGCCGGTCAACAAACAGTATGCGCAAGCGCGCATCGGCTCACGCCAGCGCAGCAACGCAGAATTTTCAGAAGCGCTGGCCGCATTGCCCTTGCTCGCCGATCCGGGCAGCATTTGGGAATACAGCCGCGCCACCGATGTGCTGGGTCGGCTGGTAGAGGTGCTCAGCGGACAGACGCTGGAAATATTTCTGAAAGAGAAAATCCTGCAGCCATTGGGAATGCATGAGACCGGTTTTTCTGTACCCGCTGCACAACACGACCGCATTGCAGAGCCGTTTGCGCAAGACCCGGATGGCGGTGTACCCATGCCGATGATCGACATACGTGTTGAGGCGGCCATGGCGTCGGGCGGCGGCGGGTTGGCTTCAACTGCGATGGACTACGCACGGTTTTTGCAGTTCATGCTCAATAAGGGTGAGCTCGATGGCGTGCGGCTCCTGGGCCCACGTACCGTCGAGTTCATGACTGCCGATCACCTGGGCGATATTCCGGTCAATCCCGCAGGTGTCGCGTCCAATCTACTGCCGCCGGGGCACGGCTTTGGCCTTGGTTTTGCTGTGCGCACGTCGGCGGGGCTGGCAGCGGTTCCAGGTTCCGTGGGTCTGTATTACTGGGGCGGTATTGCAGGCACCACGTTCTTCGTTGATCCGGCACAGGACATGTTTGCCCTGATGATGATTCAGGCGCCAAATCAACGCGACTACTACCGTCCCCTGTTTCGCAGCTTGGTCTACGCCGCATTGCTGGACGCACCTACATAACATCAGGACCTGACCTCATGACACATTCTCACGACCACGACCACGACCACGACCACGACGACCAGAAGCATCCTCATGAACATGCCGACGCAGCCTGGAAGCACAACGGCGTCTGCGTCATTGCAGGCAACCAGCTCGACAGCAACACCGCCCAAACGCCCGGCATGGACAGGCGGGCTGCCATCAACTTTGCACGGGTAGGCGCGCAAAAACTCTGGGCCGGTACGGTCACTATTCATGCCGATGCGAAGACCGGCGCGCACCATCATGGGCACCTTGAAAGCGTGATCTACGTGATCCGCGGTCGCGCCCGCATGCGCTGGGGTGAGCACCTTGAATTCACAGCAGAGGCCGGCCCCGGTGACTTTATTTACGTGCCGCCCTATGTACCGCACCAGGAAATCAACGCCAGCGCTACCGAAGTGCTGGAGTGCGTGCTGTGCAGGAGCGACGGCGAGGCGGTAGCGGTCAATCTGGATATCGAGGCAGTTGAAAAACCAGCGACCGTGTTGTGGATTGACCCGACCCATCCCCACGGCGGCGTCTAGGGGACGAGCTTTTCACCATAGTTTGAGGGTTTGGCTGACCGCACTAACGCGGTGATGCCTGTGGGTTTGTCTGAACGTCGTCCTACAGTGTGCCAGACCTTGTGTTGTTACAAACGAGCTTCAACACAAGGAGTCCATCATGGAAACCACACAATTCCCAGCATCACCTGCTTCGGCTTCTTATCAGCCGGGTATGTCTTACCGCCTGCAACACAGCAAGGCACTCATTGCCATCGTGGCTGTGCTCGGGGTCACGGTATTGGCCCTTGCAGGCGCACTGGTCGTCAAAGGCTCCAACGCAGAACCGGGTGTTGGCACCACGGCGCCGGTTGCCGCCGTAACTGCGGCTCCCGCGCCGCTTGCGCCACTGCCAGCTGTGACCGTAACGCCGAAGCACATAGCGTCCACCACGGTCAGAAATACTCCCGTACCACCGACGGCGGTCGCTCAGGCGCGGCCCGTCTGTGCCAATTGCGGAACGGTTGAAGCGGTTACCGCTGTTCAGCGCGAGGGCAAGGTCAACGGGGTCGCCGTAGGCAACACGACAATTGGCCTGGGCACCGTTGCCGGAGGTTTGCTAGGTGGCCTGCTGGGTCACCAGGTTGGTGGCGGCAATGGGAAAAATGCCGCTACGCTTCTAGGTGCTGCAGGCGGCGCTTATGCCGGCAACACCATTGAGAAGAACATGAAGAAGGTCACTGTCTACCAGATGCATATCCGCATGAACGACGGCAGCTACCGTACGATTGAACACAGCACGGCAATGGCCACCGGTTCGCGTGTTGTCGTTGAAGGGCAATCAGTCCG
>JANYFF010000402.1 GCA_025362825.1 Polaromonas sp.
GTCTCCAGCAGGTCGGCATCAACACCTTCCACCAGCCGCAGCCCGAAGTGGGCACCCATGCCGGCACGCAGCACTTTGGGCGACCAAAGCGCCGCTGTGCCTTTCAACGCGATGACCTGTGCAAAGCCGAAGGCCCCGGCGCTGCGCAGGATTGAGCCAACGTTGCCAGCATCCTGTACGCGGTCAAGAATCACCGATGCCATAGCGGGCTGCAATTGCGCCGCTGCCGGCAAGCCAATCACAAACCCCATCTGCGCCGGTGACTCCAGAGCGCTTATTTCAGGCAGCAGCGCATCGGGAATTACTATGTTTTTAATAGCGACGCGTGTCCATTCTTTGGGGGCTAGCGGCCAAAATGACTCCGAAAACACGGCCAAAAGCGGTTTTTGGCCGCGTTGCAGCGCGGCGCGGCAAAGATGGTCGCCTTCCAGCCAGACGCGACCCTCTTTGCGGTAGGCGGTGCTGTCGCGGGACAGGCGGCGGAGTTCCTTTATCAGCGGGTTGTCGCGCGAGCTGATATGCGTGACAGGTACGGAAAAACCGTCGATCACTTAAGCACCTCGGCCACCGGCGCAAACGACCGCCGATGCTGGGGACAAGCCCCGTGCTGGCGCAAGGCGGCCAGGTGTTCTGCTGTGCCGTAGCCTTTGTGGCCGGCAAAACCGTATTGGGGGTATTCAAGGTGGTATTCGGCGCACCAGCGGTCGCGGTGTACCTTGGCCAGGATGGACGCCGCCGAAATCGCCGGCACCAGCGCGTCCCCTTTGACAATAGCTTCAGCCAGAATCACCAGCGCGGGCAGGCGGTTGCCGTCTACCAGCACCTTGTTGGGCTTTAGCCGCAGACCTTCGACCGCCCGCTTCATGGCCAGCATGGTGGCCTGGAGTATGTTCAGCGTGTCGATTTCGTCCACCGTCGCCATCGCTATTGAGCAGCAAAGGGCCTTGGCCCGGATTTCATCGTAAAGTGCGTCGCGCCGCAGCGCAGTCAGTTTTTTGGAATCGGCCAGCCCCTTGATCGGGTTGAGCTCGTCCAGAATCACTGCCGCAGCCACCACGGGGCCCATCAGCGGCCCGCGCCCGGCCTCATCAACGCCTGCCATCAGCCCGGGGATGTCCCAGGACAGAGCGGTTTGCTCAGCTTTCAAAAATGTTCTGGATCGCATCGGTGGCCAGTTGGGAGGTGTCTCGCTGAAGGTCGGCGTGCAAACGTGCAAAGCGCTGCTCAAGTGCACTTATTTTCTCAGGTTGACGGGATTTTGCATCTATCCACTGCAGCACGGCTCCGGCCAGCGCTGCTGGGGTTGCGGCATCCTGCAGCAGTTCGGGCACGATAAAGGCCTCGCACAGGATGTTTGGCAGCCCAACCCAAGGCTGCAGCTTTTTACGGCGCATGATTTGCCAGGACAGCCAGTTCATGTTGTAGGCGATCACCATGGGCCGCTTGAACAGGGCGGCTTCAAGCGTGGCGGTACCGCTGGCAATCAGCGTCACATCGCAGGCGGCAAGCGCCAGGTGCGACTGGCCGTCAAGCACCTGCAAGCCGGCACCAACCCCTGATGCCTGGGCCAATCGCTCGATCATGGTTTTCAGTGCCGGAACAGCTGGAACTATGAATTTAATAGCAGGATGTGACCGCTTTACAAGGGCTGCAGCCGCAAAGAACCTTTTTGCAAGGTATTGGACCTCGGATTTTCGGCTGCCGGGCAGTATGGCAACCACCGTGTCCTCAGTCTGCAGCCCAAGCTGCCGCCGGGCCGCTGCGCTGTCAGGCTGCATCGGGATCACACTGGCGAGCGGATGGCCGACGTAGGTCGCCGCAATGCCATGGGCAGCCAGCAGCGCCGGTTCAAACGGGAACATGCACAGTACGTGATCGACGCTGCGACGGATTTTCTCTACCCGATCGGCGCGCCAGGCCCAGACGGACGGACTGACGAAGTGCACCGTCTTGATACCTTCCGCCTTGAGCGCTGCTTCAAGGTCAAGATTGAAGTCGGGAGCGTCTACGCCGATGAAAATGTCGGGCCTGTGCCCGTCTGCCGGATGAAGCAGCCGCTGCTTTAATTGCTCGCGGATGGCCACGATGCCGCGGTAGTGGCGCAACACCTCAACATAGCCGCGCACTGCAAGTTTTTCGCTCGGCCACCAGGCCTGAAACCCGCGCATGGCCATGTTCGGCCCGCCTATGCCATAAGCCGACAGTTCTGGCCAGCGCTTTACCAGCCCATCAAGCAGCAAGCCGGCCAGCAAGTCACCGGAGGTTTCTCCGGCAACCATCGCCACGCGGATGTCCTGACGCAGCGCAGTAGCGGCGCTCCCCGAAGACGGCGCTTCGGGAAATGATGACGCCCCCGCATCCTGCATGAAAAGCTACCGGACAATCCCGCGCTGTGGCGAGGTTTGCTCCAGGAAGCTGAGCATCATCTGCACATCGGGGGCCGATTCGGGGTACTTTTCAGCCAGGTCCGCGATGTTCACCTGCGCCTGGTTCAAGGTCAGGTCTTCCCGGTATAGCGCCTTGTGCATGGCCTTGACCGCGGCAATCCGTTCAGGCGAAAAACCACGGCGGCGCAGGCCCTCGAAATTCATCGAGCGTGCCTCGGCAGGCTGGCCCTGGGTCATCACAAAAGGTGGCAAGTCGGCGAACAGCAGCGAACACATCGCCGTCATGCTGTGCGCACCCAGCCGGACAAACTGGTGCACTACCGTAAAACCGCCGAGTATGACCCAGTCGCCCACGTGCACATGGCCTGCCAGCTGGGAGTTGTTGGCAAAGATGGTGTGGTTGCCGACCACGCAGTCGTGCGCCAAGTGCACGTAAGCCATGATCCGGTTGTCGTCGCCGACGCGTGTTACGCCACTGCCGCCCGGCGAACCAATGTTGAAGGTGCAAAATTCACGCACCGTGTTGCGGTCGCCGATCACCAGTTCGCACGGCTCACCGGCGTATTTTTTGTCTTGCGGAATCGCCCCCAGCGAATTGAACTGGAAGATGCGGTTGTCGCGGCCTATGGTGGTGTGGCCTTCAATCACACAGTGCGCACCAATGGTGGTGCCGGCACTGACCTTCACATGGGGGCCAATCACGGTGTATGGGCCCACACTGACGGAGCTGTGAAGCTCCGCCGCAGGGTCGATAAGGGCTGTCGGATGAATGCCGGTCGCGGCAACACGCTCTGTCATGTCCTGCACGCCGGCTTCAGGCGATGGTCCGCATGGTGCACATCAACTCGGCTTCGCATGCGACGTTTTCGCCTACGCGCGAGACACCCTTGAACTTGAAAATCCCGGCTTTCATGCGCTCCAGTGTCACGTCCATGATGAGCTGGTCACCCGGCTCAACCGGACGCTTGAAACGCGCTGCATCAATACCGGCAAAGTAATAAACCGTCTTGTCGTCGGGCGTCTGCCCGAGCATGTCAAAAGCCAGCAGGGCTGCAGCCTGCGCCATGGCTTCAAGCATCAGCACCCCCGGCATCACTGGACGGTGTGGAAAGTGCCCACCGAAAAAAGGCTCGTTGATGGAAACGTTTTTCAGTGCCTTGATGCGCTTGCCTTTTTCGATTTCCAGTACCCGGTCAACCAGCAAAAAAGGATAGCGGTGCGGTAACTGCTTGAGAATTTGGTGAATGTCCATCATGATTGTTCTTTGGTGTGCGGTAAGCCCTTGGCGGCAGCGTCTTCAAGGGGTTTTTCCAGCTGCTTGACCCTGTCGCGCAGCCGGTGAAGCTGCTTGAGTGTTGCAGCATTTTTTTCCCAGACAGCATTGTCGTCGATAGGAAAGAGGCCGGTGTAATTTCCGGGTTTCAAAATGGACCTCGTAACCACGGAAGCCGCCGAGATATGAACATGGTCGGCCAGTTGCAGATGACCCAGCACCACGGCGCCGCCGCCCACGGTGCAATGCGCGCCTATGGTCGCGCTGCCTGCAACCCCGACACAGCCAGCCATCGCCGTATGCGCGCCTACGCGCACGTTGTGGCCGATCTGGATCAGGTTGTCCAGCTTGACGCCATCTTCAATCACGGTATCCGTCAAGGCGCCCCGATCGATACAGGTATTGGCACCAATCTCGACGTCATTGCCGATGCTGACACCGCCGAGCTGCTCGATTTTTTCCCAACGGCCCTTGTACGGCGCAAAACCGAAACCATCCGCGCCAATCACGACGCCGGAGTGCACAATGCAGCGCTCGCCAATGCGGCAGTCGTCTCCAACGGTGACATGCGCCGAGATCCGGCTGTCTGCACCGACAGATGCGTTTCGCCCGATGACGCAGTGCTCGGCGATGCGCGCACCCGCGGCAATCACTGCGCCCGGGCCAATGCATGCAAAAGCTGCAATCGATGCACCAGATGCAACGCTGGCGAGCGGATCAACGAAGGCACCAGGATGAATCCCGGCCGGCGGCTGGATGCTGTGGTGCTGCTTCCAGATTTGCGTGATGCGCGCAAAGTAACGGTAAGGGTCATCAACAATAATGCAGGCGCCACGGCGAATGGCCGCGTCCTCGGCGGAAGGCCCAGCAACCACGCACCCCGCCAGCGATTGCGGCAGCTTCGTTATGTATTTCGGATGGCTCAGAAAGGTCAGATCGCGCGGGCCGGCTTGCTCCAGAGTGGAGAGCCGTTGAATCACGAGTTCTGGGTCGCCGAGGAGCCGGGCATCAAACTCGGCAGTCAGTGAGCCAACGATATCGGCAAGCCTTAGCACCGCGCCCCGCCTGTCTGGCAGGGCTGGCCGATACAGAACGGGTTATTTACCGTTCGAGGCATTCAGCGATTTAAGCACTTTATCGGTGATATCGTGCTTCGGGTTCACGTAGACAGCTTCCTGAACAATCAGATCGTACTTTTCAGTTTCAGCAATCGACTTGACGACGCGGTTGGCGCGCTCGATCACCTGTTGCAACTCTTCGTTCTTGCGCGAGTTCAGGTCTTCCTGGAATTCCCGTCGCTTGCGCTGGAAATCGCGGTCCTGGTCGACCAGCTGCTTCTGGCGCGTCGTGCGCTGGCTTTCTGCCAGGGTCGGTGCTTCGCGTTCAAATTTGTCAGAAGCCGTTTTCAGCTGCGTGGCAATATCGTTGAGCTCTTTTTCGCGCTTGCTGAACTCCTGCTCAAGCTTGGTCTGCGCCGCCTTTGCCGAATTCGCCTCACGGAAAAATCCGGTCCAGATTGACGATTCCCACCTTGAATTCCTGGGCGCTGGCATGAAACCCAATCATGGCGATCACGGAACCCAAAAACAATTTGCTTAAGATGTTTTTCATTAGAAGGATGTACCGATCTGGAATTGGAAACGTTCTATTTTATCGCCTACTTTTTTGCGCAAAGGATTGGCAATAGCCAGCCGCAGGGGACCAACCGGCGAAATCCAGCTGATGCCGAGACCGTACGATGCGCGCAGGTCTTTCAGCCGATAGGGGTCCTTTTCGCCAAACACGTTACCCGCATCGATGAATCCGTACATTCGCAGGGTACGGTCGTTGCCGGCACCCGGGAAAGGCGCGCTGAGCTCGGCATTGAGCGTGACCTTTTTGGGCCCGCCCAGCGCGAGGTCGGCTGCATCCCGCGGACCCAGCGAACCCTGCTGGAAGCCGCGGACAGAGCCAAGGCCACCGGAAGAAAAGTTCTTGAAAACCGAGAAAGGACGACCATTGAGGCCCTTGCCCCAGCCCAATTCGCCGTTCAGGCCAATCGTGAACTGCTTGTTCAGCGGAATGTACTGCTGAACCTGATAATTACTGCGCAAATACCGCGCATCGCCTGCAACACCCCACTCGCCTGACGCACGCTGGTAAAGACCCTTGGTCGGCACCAGCGCACTGTCCCGGCTGTCACGGGTCCAGCCCACCGTCAACGGAATGGAAGTACTGGTGTAGCCGTACAGGTTGGCATAGTTCTGGTACGTGCTCGGCAAGGCATTGATGCCCGGCTCGATCGTCAGTCGTTCGTAGCCGCTGCCAAAATAAACAGTATCGGTTTCGGTAAAAGGTACGCCGAAGCGGATACTCGCGCCGGTAGTCTTGAGTCCATAGTCGCCGCCCTGCCCGTCAAGCGGCCGGACCGTCCGGTGGTAGACGTCAAGGGAGCGTGAAATACCGTTTTGCGTGAAGTAAGGATCTACCGTACTAAAAACAATCTGGCGGTTGATCTTGCTGGTATTTACTTCCACACCAAGGTAGTTGCCGGAACCGAAAACGTTTTCCTGCCTGATGCCGAAGCTCAGTGCTATTTTTTCGGCGCTGGAAAAACCTGCGCCAAGTTGCAGATTACCGGTTGGTTTTTCGACCACAGTGACGCCGACATCCACCTGGTCGTTGGTGCCGTTGACATCCTGTGTGTCCACGTTCACTTCAGTGAAATATCCCAAGCGGTCCACACGATCGCGCGACAGCCGTATCTTGTCACCGTCATACCAGGATGATTCGAATTGGCGGAATTCGCGCCGCACCACTTCGTCGCGCGTGCGGTTGTTACCCGAGATATTGATGCGCCGGACATACGCCCGACGAGATGGCTCACCACGAAGCACAAAGGTCACACGGTTGTTGACACGGTCAATCTCGGGCACTGCCTCAACTTTTGCAAACGCAAACCCGAAAGTGCCAAAGTAATCGGTGAAGGCCTTGGTCGTGGTCGCAACAGTATCGGCGTTGTAGGCTTCGCCCGGCTGGATGGTGACCAGCGACTTGAACTCTTCTTCCTTGCCGATGTAGTTTCCTTCGAGCTTGACGCTTGAAACCACAAAACGCTCACCTTCACTGACGTTGATGGTTATGGTGACATCCTGCTTGTCGGGGGAGATGGCGACTTGCGTTGAATCAATCCTGAATTCAAGGTAACCGCGCGCCAGATAATACGAACGCAGGGTTTCAATGTCGGCATTGAGTTTGGCCCGCGAATAGCGGTTGGATTTGGTATACCAGCTCATGAAGCCGCCGGTATCCAGGTCAAACAGCTTGCGCAGCGTGGACTCGCCAAACGCCTTGTTGCCGACGATGTGGATTTCCTTGATTTTGGCCGTATCACCTTCAATCACGTTGAAAGACAGGTTCACACGATTGCGCTCAATCGGCGTGACGGTCGTGACGATTTCTGCGCCGTACATGCTGCGGTTGATGTACTGGCGCTTGAGCTCCTGCACGGCCTTGTCGGCCAGCGCCTTGTCAAATGGCTGCCCGTCATACAGACCAATGTCACGCAGCGCCTTTTTCAGGATGTCGTTGCTGAATTCCTTGCTGCCGACAAAGTTCACATCGGCAACGGTCGGGCGTTCTTCAACGATCACCACCAGCACATCGCCGCTCACGTCAAGCCGGACATCCTTGAAAAGTCCCAGCGCGAACAGCGCCCGAATAGCTGTCGAGCCCTTGTCGTCGCTATAAGTTTCGCCGACCCGGAAAGGCAGTGAGGCAAAAATGGTTCCAGGCTCGACACGCTGAAGGCCTTCAACGCGGATGTCGCGGACTGTGAAAGGATCCACCGCCCAGGCGGAATGGGCTAACAACAAGCTGCCTGCAACGGCAGAAACTACTCGAAGCTTGAATCGATTGGATTTTTTATGCATGAAGGTGAAGTGTTAGCCTGGTGGTCGCTTTGGGGATTACCCAAAAAGCCGGGTGACATCATTAAACAGGGCTACAGACATCATGCACAGAAGCACAACAACGCCACCGCGCTGCAATGTCTCCATCCAGGCGTCAGACACGGTCCGGCCAGTGGTAGCTTCCCAAAGATAATACATCAGGTGCCCACCGTCCAGAACCGGCAACGGTAGCAAATTGAGCACCCCAAGACTGACGCTTATCAACGCCAGGAACAGCAAATAAGCACTCCATCCCAGACTGGCGGACTTGCCGGCGTAATCAGCAATCGTCAGCGGACCGCTGAGGTTTTTGAGGGATGCCTGGCCAGTCACCATTTTTCCCATCATCCGAAGCGTCAGCAGGGATACGTCCCAGGTGCGGACCGCCCCCTGCCACAAGCCGTCAAGCGGACCATAACGCACCAAAACGAGTTCGGGGGCTGCCCCGACATAGGCGCCGATGCGGCCAACGGAAAGGTTGCCGTCCTGCCGGATCTGGGGAGTCACTTCAAGAGCCAGCGTTTGTCCACCCCTGATGATTTGCCAGGTCTGGGCCGATGGCGTACGCGCGGCACCAGCCGCTTGCGCCTGGCCGCGTATGGCCTCACGCAATTGCTGGCCATCAACGATCGCAAGGTCGGCAACGCGCCGCACGATATCGCCTGAGCGTAGACCGGCCTTTTCGGCCGCGCCGCCCGCCATGACATCGCCAATCACGGCTTGCGTCCAGGGCCCCAGAATGCCTATCTTGCGAAATAACTGTGCATCCGCATCGCTGGCATTCAGCTCACCAAGCTTGAGGACGACTTCCTTTGACGGAGCTTCTGCAGACGAAAGGCGGCCCTGACTCACGGCTAGGCGAACATCACGGCCATTGAGCGCGCCCTGGGTCAGGCGCCAGCGCAAATCCTCAAAAGAACGAACAGTTTCAAGCGGCTCACCCTCAAAAGCCGCCTGCTGCACCAGTTCTTCACCACGCAAACCGGCCCGTTCGGCAATCGACCCGGCTACCGGGCTGGCCAGAATGGCCTTGGGTTCCTGAAGGCCGCTCCAGTTAACAACGCTGTACAGCACTATGGCCAGCAGGAGGTTGGCCATCGGGCCTGCAGCAACAACTGCCGCGCGTGACTTGAGCGGCTGGGTATTGAATGCCAAATGCCTTTCCGCTGGATCTACCGGCGCCTCGCGCTCATCCAGCATCTTTACATAGCCACCCAGGGGCAACATGCCAATAGCGAACTCGGTCGGTCGGCCCTTGAGCCGCCAGGTGTAAATGGGCTTTCCGAAACCGATGGAAAACTTCAGAACCTTGATACCGCAGGCAACTGCCACGCGGTAGTGGCCGTACTCATGGACTGCAATCAAAATTCCCAGTGCTACCAAAAATGCAAGCAATGTCAGCATGTCAGCTCTCCAGATGGCCAGCGATTTCCCTGGCGACAACACGCGCTTCGGTATCCAGCGCCAGCAAGTCATCCATACCGTTGATTTCAGATACCGACAGCCTGTCCAAAGTTGCACGGTTTACATAGTGAATCTGGTCGAAACGCATGCGCCTGTCCAGAAAGGCAGCAACTCCGATTTCATTGGCGGCATTGAGCACTGCCGCGGTGCCCGTGCGCGCCGCCAGCACCTCCCATGCGAGTTGCAGACCCGGAAAACGTCCGTGGTCAGGCACTTCAAAGGTCATGCTCGCCAGCGCCCTGAAGTCGAGAGTGCGTGCCCCGGAGGCAATCCGTCCCGGCCAGGCCAGGCCATAGGCAATCGGAACGCGCATGTCGGGGGTTCCCAGCTGCGCCACCACGGAACTGTCCACATACTGAACCATTGAATGAATGACGCTCTGGGGGTGTATCACGACTTCAATCCGCCCGGGGTCAAGTGCAAACAGGTATTTTGCCTCGATCACTTCGAGTGCCTTGTTCATCATGGTGGCGGAGTCTACCGAAATCTTGCGTCCCATGACCCAGTTAGGATGGGCGCAGGCTTCTTCGGGTGTGACTGAATGCAGAGTGGCGGGGTCACGCGTGCGAAACGGGCCACCCGAAGCGGTCAGGATGATCTTGTCCACGCGCGCAGCCCAGGTTGCCGGGTCTTCGGGCAGGGACTGGAATATTGCCGAGTGCTCGCTGTCAATGGGCAGCAACTGGGCGCCACCGGCCTGCACGGCATGCATGAATACATCACCGCCCACCACGAGGGCTTCCTTGTTGGCGAGCAGCAAACGCTTGCCTGCCCTGGCGGCGGCCATGCAGGGGGCCAGACCCGCAGCCCCAACAATGGCGGCCATGACGGCATCGACATCGGGGTGTGACGCTATTATTTCAAGAGCATCAGGTGCCCGTAATACCTCGGTTTCAAGGCTATTCGCCTTTAACTCTTCTGCCAGCGTACGGGCGTGCGGCTCGCTGGCCATCACCGCGTAACGTGGCTTGAAGCGCGCACATTGCGCCAGCATCAGCGCGGTCTGGGTCGCTGCACTCAGGGCAAAAACCTCAAAAAGATCCGGATGTGCCGCGATCACGTCCAGAGTGTTCACGCCGACCGAGCCGGTTGAGCCCAGGATGGTGACGCGCTGTTTTGCTTGACTCATGAAAACCCGTGGAAGACTAGAGCGATACCAGCATCATGGCCAGCGGCAAGGTTGGCAGCAAGGCATCGACGCGGTCCAGCACACCACCATGGCCAGGCAAGAGCCCGCTTGAATCCTTGACGCCTGCGCTGCGCTTGATGAGCGACTCGACAAGGTCGCCGACCACGCTCATGGCGGCCAGAAAGATCACCGCAACCAGTGTGACGACTGCGCCATGCTGCGCCCACAGCCGCACATACAGGCTGCCGCTGAGCAGGCCGCTACCAGTTGCCACAACGCCGCCGCCTGCGTTTGTGCGATCAAGAAATATCCAGAGGGCCGACAGAACAACCACGCCTGCCATGCCGCCCCAGACACCTTCCCAGCTTTTGCCGGGGCTGATAGAAGGCGCCAGCTTGCTTTTGGTAAACCTGCCGCCAAAGGAACGCCCCGCGACATACGCAAAAATATCTGCGGCCCACACCAACATCAGCACCGACAGCAAAAAGTTGATGCCCATGACACGAGCTTGGGCCACCGCCAGCCAAGCCAGCCACAGGGCGGCCAGGCCACCCGCCAGACGCAGCATTTTGGGTATGCGCGGCCAGCCCTTGACACCCTGGCGCAAAAGCCCGGCCCCCGCGAGGACCCAGCCAGCACCCACAAGCGTCCAGGTCAGGGTTAGCGATTTATCCAGCAGACCGCCGTACCACGACAGCCCGCACAGTACGACACAGCCCAACGCCAGAAGCACCGACAGCTGCTGGCTGCAGCCATTCAGCCTGCCCCATTCCCAGGCACCCGCGGCAATCAGGACAAGTGCAACGGCGCAAAAAGGCACCGGCGTGCGGTAAAACAGTGCCGGCAGCAGGATGGCGAGCAAAACAATGGCAGTGATCACACGTTGCTTGAGCATCACGCAGCCTTTGTTTTCTGGGTTTTCGAAGAAGCCGCAAACACGCCCTTGCTGCCGTCAAGCTGGGCGGAAGTCTTGCCAAAGCGGCGCTCGCGCGTACGGAACACCGCAATGGCTTCATCAAGGGCAGCTTCATCAAAGTCCGGCCAGAGCTTGTCCGAGAAGTGCAGCTCCGAGTAGGCCGCCTGCCACAACAGAAAGTTGCTGATGCGCAGTTCACCGCCGGTACGGATCAGCAGGTCAGGGTCAGGCACATGGGCCAGCGCCATGGCCCTGTCCAGTGACATTTCAGTGATGGCCTGGCCAGTGCTGACAAGCATTTGCGCCGCCTGGGCAATGTCCCAGCGACCGCCATAGTTGAAACAGACATTGAAAACAAGCCGCTGGTTATCTGCGGTGCTGAGCTCGGCCTGGCGCAAACCTGCCTGCACCTTGTCCGACAGTTGCAGACGGTTGCCGACAAAATGCAGGCGCACACCGTTGGCCTTCAGACGCGGAACCTCTCGGGAGAGCGACATGGCCAGCAACTCCATCAGCCCTGACACCTCATCGACGGGACGATTCCAGTTTTCAGATGAGAATGCAAAAACCGTCAGTACCTGGATGCCGCGGTCTATGCAGGCCTGAACGCAGCGGCTCAGCGAATCAACGCCCTGCTTGTGGCCAGCAACCCGGGGCAAAAAGCGTTTAGTCGCCCAACGCCCGTTGCCATCCATAACTATGGCGACGTGGTGGGGAACTGCGATGGAGCTTGATGAGGCCATGGTGAGGATCAGGCCGAGGGTGTAGCGCTCAGACTGCCATGATGTCGTGTTCCTTGCCAGAGACCAGTTTGTCTACTTCGGCAATGAAACGGTCGGTGAATTTCTGGATCTCGTCCTGCGAACGGCGCTCGTCATCTTCAGAGGCGAGCTTGTCCTTGACCAGCTTTTTGACGCCATCGTTGGCGTCGCGGCGCAGGTTGCGGATCGACACCTTGGCGTGCTCGCCCTCGGAACGCACAACCTTGGTGAGTTCCTTGCGGCGCTCTTCCGTCATGGCCGGCATCGGCACACGGATCAGGTCGCCCTGCGATGCAGGGTTCAGTCCAAGGTCGGAATCGCGAATGGCTTTTTCAATCTTGGCGCCCATGCCTTTTTCCCACGGGGACACGCTGATGGTGCGCGCATCCAGCAGCGACACATTGGCCACCTGGCTGATAGGCACCATGGAGCCGTAGTAGTCCACCTGCACTGTGTCCAGCAGGCCCGGATTGGCGCGGCCTGTGCGGATTTTGGTCAGGCTATTTTTGAACGAATCCACAGACTGCTGCATCTTCTGCTCTGCGTTCTGCTTGATCTCAACAATACTCATGATTGCAACTCCGGATTTTTATGCAATGAAAGGGGATTGGGCGGACCTGATTACAGCAGGTTCAAACGTGAACCAGTGTTCCTTCATCCTCGCCCTGCACCACGCGCTTGAGCGCGCCGTGCTTGAAAATACTGAAGACCTTGAGTGGCAGCTTCTGGTCGCGGCACAGCGCAAATGCGGTAGCGTCCATCACTTCAAGGTTCTTGCCCATGGCCTCGTCAAACGTGATGCTGGTGTAACGGGTGGCATGCGGGTCTTTTTTCGGATCAGCCGAATAAACGCCATCAACCTTGGTGGCCTTGAGTACGATCTCCGCGCCGATTTCTGCACCACGCAGCGCAGCCGCAGTGTCGGTGGTGAAAAACGGATTGCCTGTGCCGGCTGCGAAAATGACAACCTTGCCTTCTTCGAGGTATTGCAGCGCTTTCGGCCTGACGTAGGGCTCGACAATACGTTCAATGCCAATGGCCGACATGACGCGCGGAACGAGACCGGCTTTGTCCATCGTGTCACCCAAAGCCAGCGCGTTCATCACGGTTGCCAGCATGCCCATGTAATCGGCCGTGGCGCGGTCCATGCCGACAGAACCGCCAGCCACGCCGCGAAAGATGTTTCCGCCGCCAATGACCACGGCGACCTGCACACCCATGCGGGTGATCTCGGCGATCTCCTCAACCATGCGAACGATGGTTGCGCGGTTGATGCCGAAGGCGTCATCACCCATCAAGGCCTCACCTGACAGTTTTAACAAGATTCGCTTGTAGGCTGGCATGTAGGCGCTTTCTGGGGTTTTGGGTTGAAGTGAAGTTTAGCGGCCTTCCGGCTGAACGAGAACGCGGGTACAGCCTGAAGGCGTGGGGTCTTCTCAAGCTGCTTTGGCAGCAGCAATCTGCGCAGCGACTTCGGCAGCGAAGTCGTCAACCTTCTTCTCAATGCCTTCACCCACCACGTACAGCGTGAATGACTTCACTGCGGTAGCTTTTTCCTTCAGCATCTGCTCAACGGTTTGTTTGTCATTTTTGACGAAGGTCTGGTTGTGCAGGCTGACTTCCTTCAGGTACTTTTGCACGCCGCCTTCGATGCGCTTGGCAACGATTTCAGCGGACTGGACAGGCTTGCCAGCCGCGACGGCAACCGATGCGTCTTCAGCAGCTTTTGCAGCCGCAACTGAACGCTCACGGGCAACCAGTTCGGCCGGCACCTGGTCGCTGGACAGCGACACGGGCTTCATGGCCGCAACGTGCATAGCGACATCCTTGGCAGCGGCTTCGTCGCCTTCAAATTCGACCACCACGCCGATGCGCGTACCGTGCAGGTAGGAAGCCAGTTTGCCGGCTGCAAAACGCTGGAAGCGGCGCACCGACATGTTCTCGCCAATCTTGCCGATCAGGCCCTTGCGCACGTCTTCGACCGTCGGGCCAAAACCGTCGAGGCTCAAAGGCATGGCGCCGATGGCGGCCACATCTGCCGGGTTGTTCTTGACGATGCCGACTGCAACCGCATCGGTGAAAGCCAGGAAGCTGTCGTTCTTGGTTACGAAATCGGTTTCGCAGTTGATCTCGACCAACGCGCCAATGCCGCCTTCTGCGTGGTACGCAATCACGCCTTCGGCGGTGATGCGGGAAGCGGCCTTGC
>JANYFF010000416.1 GCA_025362825.1 Polaromonas sp.
GCTTCCGCGCCGGCTGCAGATTGAGTTCAGTCAGGTGGCGCAGGCGGTAATGGATGGCGACGGCAAAGAACTGACGGCGCAGTCGCTACACAGCTTGTTCGAGCGTGAATACGCGTTAAGCAGCGTCGTGGCTCCACAGCACCAGTTGCTAGAAAATGTCAGCACTACTGGTGACAAGCAGGTGACGCTTGTTGCAGATGTAGTGTTAGCTGGCCGCAGCTTCAATATCAGCGGTACTGGTACCGGACCCATCGATGCGTTCGTCGAGGGCCTTAGCCGATCTATTGGTGAAGCAGTGCGCGTGCTGGGCTACCATGAACACGCAATAGCTGCTGGCGCCCACGTAAAGGCTGTGGCTTATCTCGAACTGCGGGTCGGCCAGCAGACTGTCTTTGGTGTCGGTATTGATGCCAATATTGTTTCAACGTCGCTTAAAGCTATTATTTCGGGCTTGCAACGGGCCCAGGCCAGTGTCAAAACAAAAACGAACCCACTTCAAAAGGAACTCACATGTCAGACAAACTGATTATTTTTGACACAACCTTGCGTGACGGCGAGCAATCGCCCGGTGCTTCCATGACGCGAGACGAAAAGCTTCGCATTGCGCGGCAGCTCGAACGGCTCAAGGTAGACGTGATTGAGGCAGGCTTTGCGGCCAGTTCCAACGGTGATTTTGAATGTGTCAAGGCCATATCCGAGGTAATTAAGGACTCTACCGTCTGCTCATTGGCGCGTGCAAACGACCGTGACATTTCTCGTGCAGCCGAAGCATTGAAACCGGCCAAATCCGGGCGCTTGCACCTGTTTTTGGCTACCAGCGCGCTGCACATGGAAAAGAAGCTGCGCATGACGCCCGACCAGGTGTTTGAGCAGGCGAAGCTTTCGGTTCGGTTTGCCCGAAACCTGATGGCAGACATTGAGTTCAGCCCTGAAGACGGTTATCGCTCCGACCCTGATTTTTTATGCCGCGTTCTTGAGGCAGTCATTGCCGAAGGAGCGACCACCATCAATGTACCTGACACCGTGGGTTACGCCATTCCTGAGCTGTATGGCAATTTCATCAAGAATTTGCGGGAACGTATTCCCAACAGCGACAAGGCCGTCTGGTCTGTGCATTGCCACAATGATCTTGGAATGGCCGTTGCAAACTCGCTCGCGGGCGTCAAAATTGGCGGAGCGCGGCAGGTGGAATGCACAATCAACGGCCTGGGTGAACGCGCAGGCAATTGCTCGCTTGAGGAAATTGTCATGGCAGTCAAAACCCGCAGGGACTACTTTGACCTGGATGTGGGCATTGATACAAAACATATTCTGGCCACCAGCCGCATGGTTAGCCAGACCACCGGATTTGTAGTGCAACCCAACAAGGCCGTCGTGGGCGCCAACGCTTTTGCCCATGCGTCCGGCATCCACCAGGATGGCGTGCTGAAGGCTCGTGACACCTACGAAATCATGCGTGCCGAGGATGTTGGCTGGAGCGCCAACAAGATTGTGCTCGGCAAACTCAGTGGCCGGAATGCCTTCAAGCAACGACTGCAGGAACTTGGCGTTGCGATGGAGAGCGAGTCCGACATCAACAATGCTTTTATCAAGTTCAAGGATTTGGCCGACCGCAAGAGCGATATTTTTGACGAAGATATTCTTGCCCTTGTGAGCGACGAGAGCGTCAGCCATGACAACGAGCAATACACTTTTGTATCGCTGTCGCAGCACAGTGAAACCGGGGAGCGGCCTCAGGCCAGCGTGGTATTTACAGTGCTGGGCAAGGAAGTCAGGGGCGAATCGGACGGCAACGGTCCGGTGGATGCTTCCCTTAAGGCCATTGAATCGCACGTCAAAAGCGGTGCGGAGATGGTGCTTTATTCGGTGAACGCCATCAGTGGTTCGACAGAAAGTCAGGGCGAGGTTACGGTGAGGTTGCAAAACAGCGGCCGCGTTGTCAACGGCGTGGGTTCTGATCCCGATATCGTGGTCGCGTCAGCTAAGGCTTACCTCAGTGCGTTGAATAAACTTCAAAGTAAATCTGACCGAGTTGCCGCCCAGGGGTGAGTTAGTTACATGAAATAAGCGTTAAAATACAATGGCTTAGGATGTTTTCCTCCAGTCGTTGACGCGGAAATCCTGATAAATAGTCTTAATTGATTTTCTTTTTAAGAAAGTCACGCAAGTTTTTGATATTGCGTGACTTTTTCTATTTGTATACACTCCAGCCATGCTTTTAAACGCCGTCACTAGCTGGACACACCACCATGTCTGATCAGATTTTGAATCGCATATTGAAAATTGCTGGATTTTTGGCTTTATTTGTTGCGTTGGCTACGCCAGCGGCCAATGCGGCAACCAGCAAACGCGCCGTGGTGAAAAAGCATCACCTTTCCAAGACTGTCGCGTCGAAAAAAGTAGCTTCAACCCGCAAGAGCATGCAGTTCGTATCCGGCAGTAAACGTCGGGTAATTCTGCGTGCAGCAGTACCGGCAAAGCCCTCATTCGGCGAAATTGCTGGCCTGCATGGTGCGCAGGATCCGCTGGATCTGAAATCAAGCGTGGCACTGGTGATTGATCAAGATACGCGCGAGGTGTTATTTCGCAAAAACGATCACGCCGTTTTGCCTATCGCCTCATTGACCAAGCTGATGACCGGTGTGATCGTTAGTGGCGCCAAATTGCCGATGGATGAAGTCATTACCGTGACGCAAGATGATGTCGATACCGAAAAGGGCAGTCGCTCGCGTCTCAAGGTGGGCACGTCATTGACCCGTGGTGAATTGTTGCATCTGGCGCTGATGTCCAGTGAAAATCGTGCTGCACATGCATTGGGTCGCACCTACCCGGGCGGATTGCCTGTGTTTGTCGGCCTGATGAACGCCAAGGCAAAGCTGCTTGGGATGAACGACACCAGCTATGCCGAGCCTACTGGCTTGTCCAGCCGCAACCAGTCCAGCGCACAGGATCTGGCCACGCTGGTCAACTCAGCGCATGGTGACCCTCTGTTGCGCGAATTGACGACCTCCCCAGGCTACCAGGTTGAAGTAGGTAGCCGCATGCTTCAGTACAACAACACCAACCGCCTGGTCAAAAATCCTCAATGGGATATCGGCCTGCAAAAGACCGGCTTCATCAACGAAGCAGGTCAGTGCCTTGTGATGCAGACCAAGATCGCAGGGCGCAAGCTCATCATGGTGTTTCTTGATTCCGCAGGCAAACTGAGCCGTCTCGGTGATGCAGAGCGCGTGCGCCGATGGGTAGAAGCTAATCCGCCGGCTGAGCGCAAAACGAATATCAGCGCTTCAGTCAAACAGATTAACGGTTAATACAGAACCGCAGTTTGTATCGCTATCGACCGGGCCTCAGGCCCGGTTTTCATTTGGCCTTGTAACCCAGGGCCGCTGAGATTTCATTGGCCGTCGCCTGCAGCTTGGGCAACCAATGTTCTTCAAGCCGGTCGGCAGGCGCGGAAATCGACAGGCCCGCTACCAGTTTGTTCTGGTCGTCATAGATGCCTGCAGCCATGCAACGCACACCCAGCTCAAGTTCTTCGTTATCACGCGCAATGCCATATTGCCGCGCCTTCGACAGCTCGCGTTCAAGGATAGGCAACTGCGTGATGCTATTGCGTGTCTGGCCAGACAAGCCGGTTCGCGTCGCGTAGGTACGCAGCCGCTGCGGATCATCAAATGCCAGAAACAGCTTGCCCACAGACGTCAGATGAAGCGGTGCCCGCCCACCAATCGCGCGGACAACCTGCATGCCCGAGCGCTCGCTGTAGGCGCGCTCCACATAAATGATTTCATCGCCTTGGCGCATGCTCAGGTTCACTGGCTGCTGCGTTAGCTTGTGCAGCTCACGCATGGGCACGAGGGCTGCATCACGCACGTTCAGGCGCGCCTTGACGAGGTTTCCCAGTTCCAGTAGGCGCATGCCGAGTCGGTAGTTGCCTGCAACAGGGCGATCCACAAAACGACCGGTAGCCAAGTCGTTCAGGATGCGGTGCGCGGTGGAGGGATGCAGGCCTGACTTCTCGCTGATCTCTTTCAAGGACATCGCTTCTTCGCGGTCTGCAAGTATTTCAAGCAGCGTGAAGATGCGTTCAATGACCTGTACGGTGGGCGTCGCGGCGATGGCGTTATCGGATTTTTTCATGTGCAGGCTCCCTGCATCAAATTTTACACTGTGAAATGGAAATTCATTCGTAAACCTGGGTAGCGTCTGAACTGCGCTGCTGGCCGACATGCTGGGCTACCTCAAGTCGAAGGCGCCCATTGCTCGTTCACCCGAATTTCGTTGGGCCTGAAGCCAGCTTTGTAATTCATCTTCGGGCTTTGGGCGATCCAGTAGCCAAGGTATACATAAGGCAGCCCCAGATTTGTAGCCTGCTCGATCTGCCAGAGAACGCCGTAGTTGCCGTAACTGGAGCTTTCATCAGGTTCATAAAACGTATACACCGCGGATATGCCGTCTTCGAGCACGTCAATAATCGACACCATCTTGAGGGCGCCGGGTTCTCCGTTGGGCAGGGTCTCGCGAAACTCCACCAACCGTGAATTCACCCGGCTTTGCAGGAGGAATTGTGTGTACTGGTCGATGCTGTCGTGGTCCATGCCGCCGCCTGCATGTCGGCCATTCTGGTAGCGCAGGTAGAGCTGGTAGTGCTCAGGCATAAAGCACAGCTTGAGCACGCGCGCGTAGAGCCCATGGTGCTGCCTGCGCGATCGCCGCTGGCTCCTGCTGGGCTTGAATGTAGCGACGGGCACCCGCAGCGGCACACATGCCTGGCAGCCGTCGCAATAGGGGCGGTAAGTGAACATGCCACTGCGGCGGAAACCGTTGGCCACTAGCTCTGAATAGGCGTCGTTATGAATCAGGTGGCTGGGCGTGGCGACCTGCGAGCGGGCCTGTTTGCCCGGCAGATAGCTGCAGGGGTAGGGCGCAGTCGCGTAAAACTGCAGGGTTCGTAGCGGCAGGTCTTTAAGGTGCGTCACGGTGCTGACATCTGGACGGGCAAGGTTTTACGTGTCAAAAACTCGTTCCAGTATACGGTTTCGAACCGCCACCGGGGCGCTGCATCGCCAACGGTTTCGACAAGGTGGGACACGAATTGTTCCCTGGGAATTTCGTCGGCGCCGAGTGATGCAAGGTGACCAGTGTTTTGCTGGCAATCAATCATGTCGATCTGGTGCGCTTCGCAGAAAGCAACCAGCGCAGCCAGCGCGATTTTGGATGCGTCGGTCTGATGCGCAAACATTGATTCGCCAAAAACCATGCGGCCAAGGTTGACGAAGTAAAGGCCTCCGGCAAGTTCTCCATCGATCCAGGTTTCGACGCTGTGAGCGTAGCCAGCCACGTGCAGCGCGCAGTAAGCCTCCACCATGTCCGGCAGAATCCATGTCCCCGGCTGGCCTTCGCGCGGCTTGCTGGCGCAAGCGTT
>JANYFF010000452.1 GCA_025362825.1 Polaromonas sp.
TTGCCGCGAATCTCGTAGGCGTTGTCTGCCGATTTGAGCCAGCCGCCGCGATGCGCCGCCGCGCTTTTTTCAGGCACGCCGCGCAGCAGCAAAATGGCCTCGGCCAGCACCAGCTCCGCGACCGATCGGGTGTTGGAAAAAGGCGCGTTGAAAACAGCAATGCCTTTTTCACGCGCTGCGGTCAGGTCAACCTGGTTGGTACCTATGCAAAAGCAGCCGACTGCCGCCAGCTTGCCGGCATGGGCAAACACATCGGCCGTCAGCTGTGTACGGGAGCGGATGCCGACAAAATGCGCGTCGGCAATTTTGGCTTTGAGTTCATCGCCTTCCAGAGCGCCAGCGAGGCTTTCGATGTGGGTATAGCCGGCGGCCTGCAGCACCTGAACAGCCGAAGGGTGTATGCCTTCCAGTAAAAGGAATTTGATCTGGGCTTTGTCGAGTGAGGTTTTGGTCATGAGGCGTGTTTGTAAGTCTGCAAGGCCTGCATGCGGGGCAGGGGGACGGTTCTGGAAGCCAAGCCTTCAGTCGATATCCATCACATGAAAGCCAAACTTGCCTGCACGGCGGTCCGAAAAATAAAGTGTCAGGGTTTCTTTCACCGTCCTGAAGGCGATCTCGTCCCACGGGATTTCGGCTTCAGTGAAAAGCCGTGCCTCCATGGTTTCGTAGCCCGGGTCGAAATCGGTGCCCAACAGGCTGGCGCGGTAAAACAGGTGCAACTGGCCCACGCGGGGGACATTCATCAGCGTGAAGAGCTCGTGAATCTCGAAACGCGCACCGGCTTCTTCGGCCGTCTCGCGGGCTGCGCCTTCAGCGGTGGTTTCACCCATTTCCATGAAACCGGCCGGGAGCGTCCATTTGCCGCGGCGTGGCTCGATGTTGCGTTTGCACAGCAGCACCTGCGCACCACCGTCGCCCCAGGTAGGTATGGTGCCCACCACGTTGAGCGGGTTCTCGTAATGCACGGTGTTACACGATGGGCAAACCGCCCGCACCTTGGTGTCGCCGTCATCCGGCAGGCGGTAAACGGCAGCGGTGCCGCAGCAGCGGCAGTGTTTGAGCGGAGGGCGGTGCATGGATTCAAGTGTAGCGTCAGGTATCACCTGGGTGCGGCGCTGACGGCTTGAGCCCACGGGGCAGTTTGCTACTAAAAGTATAGCAATATGTGCCCGTAATACGGGGGCTATGGCCCATAATGACATCAAAAAACCGGCTCTGGGCCGGTTTTTGGAGTTTGAGTGCCCACCGCTGCCCAGTGGTGGCTTTCAGCCCCGCAGGCTCCAACGGGGAGGTGTAGAAATTACTTCAGAGACGAGTAGTTGAGTGGAACCCAGGTGTAGCCCCTGGCTCCGGTCACCTTGCGAACATGGCCCAGGCCGGGAAAGGCGAGGTGCGCAGCGCCGACCAGATAGCCGCTCTTTGCCGCATCCGCATAGGCCTTGATGCGCTCTTTTGCCGCGGCCTTGTTTTCGGTATCGAACTTGATGGTGACGGCGGGATCTTCAAACTGCACGGCAGCGACGTGCATCAGGTCGCCCCAGAGCATCAGCTTTTCGCCCTTGCTTTCGATGACGTAAACACTGTGGCCGGCGGTATGGCCATGGGTTGGCAGGGTCTTGATGCCCGGCACCAGCTCGGTTGCACCTTCGAAGGTCTTGAGCTTTCCGGCGGCTGCATAGGGCTTGAGCGATGCCATCGCGCCCTGGAAAAAACCTTTGGCGTCGGCAGGCGCAGTATTCATTTTGGCTTCGTCAAGCCAAAAATCTGCATCAGCCTTGTCGGCCCGCACGATGGCGTTGGGAAAAGCCATGGCACTACCAGCCATCAGGCCGCCGACGTGGTCCGGGTGCATGTGGGTGATGTAGATTTCGTCGACCTGCTCAGGCTGGTAACCCGCCGCCTTGAGGTTGGCGAGCATATTTCCAAGCGTCGGCCCGAACAGGCCGGCTGCCCCGGTGTCCACCAGCACCAATTTGCTGCCGGTATTGACGAGGTAGGCATTGACCGAGGTTTCGACCGGGTTAGACAAAAAGCTCCGTTTGAGGGCTGCATCGACTTTTGCTGCTGGGGCATTGAGCAGGTCCCGAACCGGCAGTTTGACGGTGCCGTCAGACAGCGCCGTGACTTCAAAATCACCCACCATCAGCCGGTAATAGCCCGGTGCCTGGTTCTTGACCATGGGTGCAGCGGCAAAGGCTGTCAGGCTTGCGGTGGCAAGACCAGCAAGGGCGGCAACGACAGCCATTTTCTTAAACGGAATCAGCATGGAAACAGTCCTTATTTTTTGAAGATAAAACGATAGGCTGCACGCCCCAACTTGCCGGAAGGTGCGTTGAGCGCCTGTACTGTATGCGCATACCTATTCCCCACGCCCGGGCTAAGGTTTGTGTCGGTGGAAAGGACCGTCAGCTGCTCATGCCGTTACTTTGGCAATACCAGCTATGGCTGCTTTGACCTTGTCGGACGTAAAGGGTATGGAACGCAGCCGGGCTCCAGTGGCGTCATAGATAGCATTGCCGATCGCCGCAGGAATAACGGTTGCGGTCGGTTCACCCGCACCCCAGGAGACATCGCCGGGTATGTTGATCAGGTCCACCTCCACGCGCGGTACATCGGGGAAACGCAAAATCGGGTAGGTTGCCCAATCGACGCTGGTGACTTTGGTTTTATCCCACTGCACCTGCTCCATCAGGGTGCGGCTTACGGTTTGAATCACACCGCCTTGAATCTGATTTGCCAGGCCGTCAGGGTTGACGATCTGGCCACAGTCATGGCCAACGCACACCCGAACCACGCGCACTTCGCCCGATTTTTTATTGACCTCTACTTCAGCTATTGCCGCCACGTAGGTCGTGGTGTTGTTGTAGCGAACATAAGCAATGCCGCGGCCCTGCGCGATGTCGCCGGCGCCTGCAGCAGGGTTAACCCCCGCGCGGGTTTGCCATTTGGCGCGCCTCATTGCGGCCTGCATGACTGCCATGGCGCGCGGGTCTTTGATATGTTTTAGGCGGAACTCCGCGGGATCGGTCTTGGCCTCGGCAGCCAGTTCGTCCATAAACGATTCGTTGGCGAAGGTGTTTTCAATACGGCCCGGGCTGCGCAAATGCGCTGAGCGGAAAAACGCCTGTGCTACGTGGCG
Source organism: Polaromonas sp. (assembly GCA_025362825.1). Classification (GTDB taxonomy): domain Bacteria; phylum Pseudomonadota; class Gammaproteobacteria; order Burkholderiales; family Burkholderiaceae_C; genus Polaromonas. Next base: position 3,140 of record JANYFF010000452.1, read on the forward strand.
CGTGTTCACGCGGATATTCGGCACCGCGTAAGGCGCACCAGCGTTTTGAAACAAAAAGCCGACCCAGTTGCCCGGCTTGGGCATGCCGAGGTCGGTAGCCGCCAGCAGCGGAAAGTCCAGCGGCTTGAAGGCCACGATGTGGTTGAGCGCAATGTGAAAGTCGCCGGACCAGGCCACCAGGTTGCCGTCCTTGTCAAAACCGCCTTCCATGTCGATGGCGCGCGGCGGACTTTTCGGGGCGCGTGCCGTCTCATCCGCGCGCATCCATTGCACGCGGACTGG
>JANYFF010000453.1 GCA_025362825.1 Polaromonas sp.
ACCTCGCCATCAAGCTCCAGCACAAGTCGCAAAACGCCGTGCGCAGCCGGATGCTGCGGCCCAAAATTGAGCGTGTAGTTTTTAATTTCAGCCATGTTTTTTTGACCGCTTACTGAAGTCCGTTGCCGTAGTTGTCTTCACGGATCACACGTGGAGTGATTTCCCGCGGCTCAATCGTTACAGGCTGGTAAATCACGCGTTTCTGCTCAGGGTCGTAACGCATTTCCACATGGCCAGTAGTCGGAAAATCCTTGCGGAAAGGATGGCCGATGAAACCGTAGTCCGTCAGGATGCGGCGCAGGTCGTTGTGGCCCTCAAAAACGATGCCGTAAAGGTCAAAAGCTTCGCGTTCAAACCAGTTAGCGGCATTCCAGATGTCATTGACCGAGTCCACCACCGGGAAATCATCATCCGGGCAGAATACCTTCAGACGCACGCGCTGGTTCAGGCTGACGGACAACAGGTGCGACACAACGCAAAAACGCAGGCCGTCATATTGGCCGTCCCTGTATTCGGAATAATCCACACCGCACAAGTCGACCAGCTGCTCGAACTTGCAGCCGGCAGAATCTCGCAAAAGGGTTGCGGCTGCAAGGTAATCTGCTGCGGCTACGGTAACCGAGACCTCACCAAACGCGACCTTCAGGCTCTTGACCTTATCGCCGAGGACGGCCGTGACGGTGACACCAATGTGCGCAGCAGAAACCGCCGGAGCCAGGACAGTAGAGGACTGCATCAGGCCCTCGCAATCGTGTTGGTGCGGCGGATTTTCTGCTGCAGCTGGATGATGCCGTACAGCAGCGCTTCAGCGGTCGGCGGGCAACCTGGCACATACACATCAACCGGCACGATGCGGTCACAGCCGCGAACCACTGAATAACTGTAGTGATAGTAGCCCCCGCCATTGGCGCAAGAGCCCATGGAAAGTACCCAGCGGGGCTCTGACATCTGGTCATAGACTTTGCGCAGCGCAGGACCCATCTTGTTGCACAAGGTGCCGGCCACAATCATCAAGTCTGACTGACGAGGACTCGGCCTGAACAGCATACCGAAGCGGTCGATGTCGTAGCGCGCCGCGCCGGCATGCATCATCTCCACAGCACAACATGCGAGACCAAACGTCATCGGCCAAAGCGAGCCGGTTTTGGCCCAATTAACCACGGAGTCGTAACTCGTGGTCATAAAACCTTCGTTGAAAACACCTTCAAGTGACATACCCGCGCCTTACATTGGTGAGCTTTTGGCGAAACATGTCGCAAAGACCCTCAGAAGCTTTTTATTCCCAGTCCAGGGCACCTTTTTTCCACTCGTAGATAAAACCTACAACCAGAATGCCCAGGAAAATCATGACAGCCCAGAAACCAGTGGCGCCAACGTCCTTGAGCGCAACGGCCCAAGGAAACAGAAACGCAATTTCAAGGTCAAAAAGAATGAAAAGAATGGCAACCAGGTAATAGCGCACATCAAACTTCATGCGGGCATCTTCAAACGCCTCGAAGCCGCATTCATAAGGGGAGTTTTTTTCGCTGTCAGGGCGAACCGGGCCGAGCAGACGACCGAGCACCTGAGGCACCACACCGACACCCACACCGACCAGAATGAACAAGAGAACGGGGAGGTATTGATCGATGTTCATCGTGGACTCAGATTCTGAAAAGCCGCTTTTGCAGAAGTGCCAGTTTGCCGTTTGAGACGGCAACATGCTTGCACTGCTGCCGATGCTTTCAATATTGGTGCGGACGGCGAGACTCGAACTCGCACACCTTTCGGCACTACCCCCTCAAGATAGCGTGTCTACCAATTTCACCACGTCCGCTCTTCTTTGGCCGCTTGGCCAACTGTCTGGATGGCATGAGGAAACTTGCGCTTTTTGGCTTTCCAGACAGACTCAGAGTTTACCCTGAAATTTCACCGCGACCCGCAGGAAGCGGCTGCTTAGTCAGCTTATTTCGTCGGGATTTGTCCAGCACCGGAAGCGGCAGGTGCGGGAGCAGCCGGAACCGCAGCAGCAGCGCTCGCCGGAGCCGAAGTTCCCGGGATTTGCGCTGCACCGGAAGCTGCCACCATCGGTGCAGGTGCAGTCACAGCAGCGCCTTCAAGCACGCTGGTGCCGGTGCGTGGCTGGGCGTTGCCGAAATAGGCCAGCAGCAAGGTGCAGACAAAAAATACCGCGGCCAAAATGCCAGTCGTTCGCGACAGGAAATTGGCACTGCCGCTGGCGCCAAACAGGCTGCCTGATCCGCCGCTGCCAAACGCAGCACCCATGTCGGCGCCTTTGCCATGCTGGACCAGGATAAGGCCAATCATGCCAAGCGCAGTCAGCATTTGCACAGCAAGGACAATGGTCAATACAACGTTCATATCTACTCCTAATTTAATAGCTAGCTACGCCCTTATTTAGGGGGCTGCAGCAATAATTTTCAAAAATTCTTCGGCTTTGAGCGATGCGCCGCCTATCAGGCCACCATCAATATCAGGTTGCCCCAGCAGGGTTTGCGCATTGCCCGCATTCATGCTGCCGCCATACAAAATCTTCACGCGCGCAAACTGGTCTGTCGCTGCCTGCAGCTGCGCACGCAGCACGGCATGCACGGCCTGTGCTTCTGCAGGCGACGCTGTTTTCCCCGTGCCTATGGCCCACACCGGCTCATAAGCCACCACGATTTCGCTGATGCAGTGGCCATTGACATGAATCACTGCGGCTAGCTGGCGCTTGACGACCTCTTCGGTGTGTCCCGCTTCGCGTTCAGCCAATGTTTCACCGACGCAAACGATGGGTGTGATGCCGCAGGCCAAGGCCGCCCTGGCCTTGTCTGCCACAAGCGTGTCGGTTTCAAAATGGTATTGGCGCCGTTCCGAATGGCCGACGATGGTATAGCGGCAACCCAGCTCATGCAGCATGGCAGCACTGACTTCACCAGTGTAAGCACCGGACGCCTGTGCAGACACATCCTGGGCGCCTATTTCAATCGCTACAAGGGCAGGTTTGCCGGCTTTCAGGGATTGCACCTGGCCAAGATAGGCTGCTGGCACACACACTGCCACTTCGCAGGACGGCTTGCCCAGGCCTTGCGCCAATGCATCCAGCAAGGCCCTGTTGGCAGCCAGGCCGCCATTCATCTTCCAGTTTCCTGCAATCAGTTTTTTCATGGTGCGCAACCCGCTTACCAGGTCAAAACAATTTTACCGATATGGGTGTTCGACTCCATCAGCGCATGCGCTTTTGAAGCCTCGGCTGCACCAAACGTGCTGTGGATCACGGGCTTGATGGCACCGCTGGCAACCAGTGGCCAGACGTGTTCCTTCAGTTCTCTTGCAATCGCCGTCTTGAATTCGAGTGAGCGCGGACGCAGGGTCGAACCCGTGATCGTCAGGCGCTTGCGCAACACCAGGCCGGCATTGAATTCGGCCTTGACGCCGCCCTGCACGGCGATGATGACCAGCCGGCCTTCTTCGGCCAGACAAAGCACCTCGCGCGAGGCATAGCTGCCGGCGACCATGTCCAGAATGACATTGACACCGGCGCCATTGGTCAGCCGTTTGACTTCTTCAGCGAAGTCGGCGGTTTTGTAATTGATAGCGTGGTCTGCACCCAGAGCAACACAGGCGACGCATTTTTCATCGCTGCCTGCGGTCACCAGCACGGTCGCACCCAGCGCCTTGGCCATCTGAATGGCTGTCACGCCGATGCCGCTCGAACCGCCCTGAATCAAAAGGGTTTCGCCTTTTTGCAGCGTGGCACGCTGGAACACATTGCTCCAGACGGTGAAGAAAGTCTCGGGCAGCGAAGCCGCTTCAATGTCGCTGAGCCCTTCAGGCACCGGCAGGCACTGACCGACGGGCGCCACGCACAGCTCGGCGTAGCCTCCACCGGCGACCAGTGCGCACACATGGTCGCCGATCTTCAGACCTGCGGCGGCCATGGCCTGAGCATCGCCTTCAACAATTTCACCCGCCACTTCAAGCCCCGGAATGTCAGAGGCTCCGGGCGGCACGGGATAGTTGCCGGTACGCTGCAGCACATCCGGGCGGTTCACGCCGGATGCCGCAACGCGAATCAGCAACTCTCCGGCAGCAGGAACAGGCGCAGGGCGTGAGCCCATACGCAGCACGTCGGGCGCGCCAAACGAGGTAATTTCAATGGCTTTCATGCGATTTAATGTATGTTTTGTGCCGCAAGCCCGCGTAAAACGGGCGCCGGTAGCTGCAAAATCAATAGCAGATAATTAACCGCGGTCCTGGTCCTGATTTTGCGCAGGGCGATCAAGCAAGGCCTTCATGGACAGCTTGACGCGACCTTTTTCATCGGTCTCCATGACCTTGACCTTGACGATCTGGCCCTCTTTCAGGTAATCGGACACACGCTCGACGCGCTCGTGGGCAATCTGGCTGATGTGCAGCAGGCCATCCTTGCCAGGCAGCAGGTTGATCAGCGCACCGAAGTCGAGAATCTTGGTGACCGGGCCTTCGTAGACCTTGCCGATTTCAACTTCAGCCGTGATTTCGGCGATGCGGCGCTTGGCTTCGTCAGCCTTTGCGCTGTCATTCGAAGCGATGGTGATGGTGCCATCCTCCTCGATGTTGATCTGCGTGCCGGTTTCTTCGGTCAGCGCACGAATCACGGCGCCGCCATTGCCAATCACGTCACGGATCTTCTCGGGGTTGATCTTCATCACGTAGAGGCGTGGTGCAAAGTCAGACACTTCGGTCTTGGCAGCGCCCATGGCTTCCTGCATCTTGCCGAGGATGTGCATGCGGGCTTCCTTGGCTTGGGCCAGCGCAACCTGCATGATTTCTTTCGTGATGCCCTGGATCTTGATGTCCATCTGCAGCGCGGTAATACCGAAGGTGGTACCGGCAACCTTGAAGTCCATATCGCCGAGGTGATCTTCGTCACCCAGGATGTCGGTCAGCACGGCAAAGCGGTTGTCGTCCTTGATCAGGCCCATCGCGATACCAGCCACGTGGGCTTTCATCGGCACGCCAGCGTCCATCAGCGACAAACAGCCGCCGCAGACCGACGCCATTGACGAGGAACCATTGGACTCGGTGATTTCGGAAACCACACGCATGGTGTACGGAA